>CAIXZI010000094.1 GCA_903923915.1 uncultured Bacteroidota bacterium | reverse complement strand
AGTGAGGATGCCCCGCATACCATAAAAACAAAAGCGTTCCCACATTTCGGTTAAAAACAACATCCATAATTGCTTAGGATATTTTCCTTCAAAATTTTGTATTTCTTCTATCGTTAATTGCTTTTCCATTTGTATGAAATATGGTGTAAGATATATTTTTAATCTAACTTAAAAAAGACGTTCTAAGAATGTATCTTTACGCAGACAAAATTAAATGACTCCTTTAAGAACCGTAAATGTTACCCGTTATATTCAGCCCTTACGTGAAGGTGGCTCTTTGCCTGCTTTGGCAGAAGCTGATGATGATTTTAAATATGTACTTAAATTTAAGGGGAATGGACATGGCGTGAAAGCCTTAATTGCCGAATTATTAGGAGGAGAAATTGCGCGGGCTTTGGGTTTACAAATTCCCGAATTAGTTTTCGCCAATTTAGATGAAGCTTTTGGCAGAACAGAAGGTGATGAAGAAATTCAGGATTTACTGCAAGGCAGCCAAGGATTAAATTTAGCCATGCATTTTTTATCAGGTGCTATAACCTTTGATCCGGTGGTTACTAAAGTTGATGCTAAACTGGCTTCGCAAATTGTGTGGTTAGATGCGTTTATAACAAATATAGATCGTACGTTTAAAAATACTAATATGCTTATGTGGCATAAACAATTATGGTTGATAGATCATGGCGCGTGTTTATATTTCCATCATTCATGGACAACCTGGCAAACGCACGCAAAAAGTGCTTTTATCTTGGTAAAAGACCATGTGTTGTTGCCACAAGCAAGTTTATTGGAAGAAGTAAACGCTGAATTTAAAAAACTACTAACCGAAGAAAAAATAAGAGCCATCGTAGAGCTTATACCCGATGAATGGCTTCATTGGGAAGGAAATGATGGAACACCCGAAGCCATTAAAGAAGTATATTTTCAATTTTTAAGTATCCGTTTAAATCATTCTGAAATTTTTATAAACGAAGCCCAACATGCCAGAAAATCACTTATATGAGTATGCTGTAATTCGTGTTCTACCAGTGGTAGAACGAGAAGAATTCCTCAACGTAGGGATTGTACTTTTTTGCAAAAAAGAAAAATTTATCAGAGTACACTATGAAATCAATGAAACAAAACTGGCATTGTTTTCTAAAGATTTAGATATAGAACAAATTAAAACAAACTTACAATCGTTTGAAAAAATAGCCATGGGTACAGAAAAATGCGGACCTATTGCCGATATGGATGTACCTTCTCGTTTCAGGTGGTTGACTGCTATACGCAGCTCGTCTATCCAAACATCCAGGCCACACCCGGGTTTGTGTACTAATTTAGAACAAACAGCAAAGCGCTTGTTTGAAGAATTGGTGTTGTAATCATTCATTAAAAATTATGGCAGCAATAAAGAAAGAATCGATAGATTTTTTAAAGTCACTTTCAAAAAACAATAACCGAGATTGGTTTAGCGCGCATAAACCTAAATACGAAAAAGCGCATGAAAACATCATTGCTTTTGCGGATGCTTTATTGATTGAAATGAATAAACACGATCATATTGAAACCGTTTCGGGTAAAAAAAGCTTGTATCGCATCTATAAAGACGTTCGTTTTTCAAAAGATAAAACACCATATAATATTTATTGGAGCGGAGGATTTAGAAGAGCTACTAAGAAATTACGTGGCGGATATTATTTTCATATAGAGCCAGGTAATACATTTATAGCCGGTGGTTTTTGGGGGCCATCAACCGATGATTTGCAACGTATTCGCCAAGATATAGATTTGAATTATGATGAGTGGAGAAAGCTACTTTCACAAAAAACATTGGTAAATACGTTTGGAGACCTTATCGGTTCCCAATTAACTTCTGCTCCAAGAGGCTATGCTAAAGATCATCCGGCTATTGATTTATTGAGGTACAAACAATTTATTCTTAAACATTCATTTACCGATAAAGATATTTGTAGTCCCGATTTTGTTAAAAAAGTAAATGAAGGATTTAAAAAGCTTCGTCCTTATTTTGATTACATGAGTGAGGTACTTACAACAGATACAAATGGAGAATCAATTTTATAAATTTCAGGTGAAAAAATTACTTTTGCAATTTACAAGCAGGTAATAGTTCAAGATAAATGTCATATAAAGCACCAATAAATATCATAAAAAGAATTACTGCAAAAGTTGTTCTTTGCTTAATAGATAAAACACAAATTTAATAATGAATATAAAAACTATTTT
>CAIXZI010000093.1 GCA_903923915.1 uncultured Bacteroidota bacterium | reverse complement strand
TGCTTTATCGAAAAAAAACCATGATGTTATACTGGTAACTCGTGCTAATTACGTCGAGTGTATAGGTAAACAGTATGATATCGTTATTAATACTGCTATGCCATCTGCGCGCTTTTGGGCAAAAAGTAATCCCGAAAAAGATTTTATAGAAACGGTAAAAAAAACAGCTGATATATTTTACGGTTGTACGTTTAATAAGTTTATCCAAATAAGTACCGTCTCTGCACGTTGCCAGCTTGATACAGTTTATGGAAGACACAAATTAGCCGCAGAAAATATTTGTAATACTGGCGAAAACCTGGTAATACGTTTAAGTGCTATTTATGGCGATGAACTAAAAAAGGGTGTACTTATTGATATGCTAAAGGGGCAAAAGGTATTTGTTTCAGGCGATAGTCGTTATAGTTTTACAAGTGTAGATTTTATTGCGGAGTATATTGCATCTCATTTAGAGCTAACCGGGGTTGTTGAATTAGGTGCTTGTAATACATTAAGCATGATTGAAATTGCAAATTACCTTGATAAAAAAATAGAGTTTGAGGGAGTAGTTGATATACAGGAAATTAAAAACCCTGCAAAGGATTTCCCAAAGGCAGAAGGGGTATATTCTTTTTTAGATAAAATGAAAAATTTAATTAATTAAAATATAAAACAAATGGATAGTTATAAAATTAAAGCATGTCGTTTTTGTGGAAACCCATCTTTAATACCTTGTATGGATTTTGGTAATCAATATTTGTCGTCTATTTTCCCAAGTGATCTTAGCTATCATGGCACATTAAAAAAAGAGCCATTAGATTTAGTGTTGTGCGAAAAAAATGAAAATAGCTGTGGTGCTTTGCAATTAGGGCACTCTTTCGATATGTCGGATATGTATAAGCATTACCCGTTTACAAGTTCTACAAATTCTTCTATGCCAAAAATATTAAGAGATGTGCTTGATAGCGCACTTGCTTATGTTGATGTAGCTGAAAATGATTTAGTGCTTGACATTGGTGGGAACGATGGAACGCTTTTATCTTTTTTACAAGATAAAAAATGCGACATGCTTTGTATTGATGCAGCGCAAAACGTTAAACCAATTTTTAAATCAGATAAATTTAAAGTAGTTAATGGTTTTTTTAATGAGCAAACTTTTAAAGAAGCCACTCCTAAAAAGGCTAAATTGGTATTTAGTATAGCTATGTTTTATCATTTATATGATCCTATTCAGTTTTCAAAAGATGTGGCAAATTGCCTTACAGAGGATGGTGTGTGGGTAATTCAAATGGCATACTTGCCCGCTATGATAAAAACCAATATGTACGATAATATTGTGCATGAACATGTTGGGTATTATGCCACCGACCACATGCGTTGGATTATGGATAAAGCAGGCTTAGAAATTTTTGATGTAACCTTAAATGATGTATATGGCGGAAGCTTCAGAGTTTTTGTAAAGAAAAAAGGGTGCACTAAATATCCTCAAACAGACAGATATGCTGCCACTTTAAAAGATGAACAAGAGCTTGGCATCTATAAAGCATCTACATACACTGCTTTTATGGATAGAGTAAAACAAACAGGCATTGATTTGGTTGCTTTATGCAAAAAAATAAAATCAGAAGGTAAAACGTTATGGATATACGGCGCCTCTACCAAAGGAAATACCATACTTCAATATTGTGGAATTAATCATGACTTAATTGAAGCGGCCGCAGATTCAAATAGTTTTAAATTTGGGAAACTAATAATAGGAGCAGATATTCCTATTAAAAATGAGGATGAAATGAGAGCAGAAAAGCCTGATTATTTACTTGCATTGCCTTACAGTTTTGTAGATGGTTTTATGAAGCGCGAACAAGAACTTATAAATAGCGGCACTAAATTTATTGTGCCACTGACCGAAGTAAAAATTCTATAAATTTTTTGTAACTAAAATCAAATTATGTTTATAGAGCAAAAGGATTTTAATGAGATTAAACAAGTACTTCCTATCAACGCGGTAGAATTGCTTATTCTTGATGCTAATGAAAATATTTTATTGTTTAAAAGAACCAATGAGCCTGCTAAAGATGAATGGTGGCTACCTGGCGGAAGAATACGTTTTACAGAAACAAGAATAGATGCTGCAAAAAGGTTATTAAAAGAGGAATGTGGGGTGGAAAATATTAACATGCAAAAATCGGGTATGGTTGAATACATGGTTAATAATGAAACTGAAAATTATCAGCAACATGTTATATCAACAATATATATCGTAAAATTAATCGATGCAAAAAATATAGTAGTTGATTCGCAAACAAGCGAGTATGCTTGGAAGAGTGCAACTGAATGGCAAAAACAACTTAAAAATGGTTTTCTTTCTTCTTTGCTAACAGAATATAAAACGCCTTCTTTTTGTGCTACTTCTTTTTACATGAATGAAATTAATTCTACCGATAAAAATAAATTTATCAGACCTGAATTATATAACATCATATTACAAGCCATGTCGGGCCCTTGTTACAATACGGACCACCTGCCCATCAAGTGCCTTGTTACAAGTCGGCTCATGCCTGTCTGAATTTGGCGGTCCACGAGGGCTACCCCGAGG
>CAIXZI010000092.1 GCA_903923915.1 uncultured Bacteroidota bacterium | reverse complement strand
TGGCTGGGTTGTACGCTTCATCTTTAATAATATAGGAGTTTGAATTGATCGGATCAGGATATTCTACTTGTAAATACACGGGTTTTGCAATGCACAAAGTAACTCCAACAGAATACAACATGCGTATTTCAATGCTTTTTCTTTCGGCTCGTTCATACAATTTACGTTGAAATCCAAAGCCACCGCGTAAAAACAACAACCCATTTAATTTGCCGTATTTATAACTTTTGCCTCCGTTGTCAGATTTTTCGCTAATTTCTTTTGGGTGCTTCATATTAAGCCCTTCAATTTCTATTAAGCGTTTTAATTTTCCGGTAACGTGCCAGTATCTGCGGTAGATGGCGCCAAAGCCACGCGAGTGAACATATATGCCGCCTGTGCCTTCATTTCTAAAAAGTACGTTAACATCTTGTCCGGCATCTAATGCTTGTTGTGCGCTTTGCGAGAAAGCTGTTTCACTTAAAATGAAACATAAAACCGGGATTATTATTTTGAAAAAAATTCGCATTATTTAAGACGAACAAATGTACGATAATTATAGCTATTTGTTACTTTTGATGAAAACAAAAATATGGCTAATACAGCAGAAATAACCTACACCGGAAACTTACACACCGAAGCAACTCATGTTCAATCGGGCACTATAATTGCAACCGATGCACCAAAAGATAATCATGGAAAAGGAGAAGCTTTTTCGCCAACCGATTTAGTGGCAACAGCACTGGCTTGTTGTATGCTTTCTGTAATGGGTATAGTATCTTTGAAAGAAAATATAACAAAATCTGATGGTGCAACGGCTAAGGTTGTCAAGGTAATGTATGCCGAACCGCGTAGAATTGGCGAAATACATATTAGCATAACTATGCCGCCTAATAATTTTAGTGATAAAGAGAAGAAGATGTATGAAAACGCGGCACACACTTGTCCGGTTGCAAAAAGCTTGCATCCTGATTTAAAACAAATAATTGAGTTTATTTATCCCGCTTAGAGAAAGAAAAAACTAAATATGTTTTGCAACTGTTTTTACGGGAGCTTGACTGTATGCGGCACAAGTACCATGCTTGCTTCTGCAAGATGAAACAAAGATTACAGCTACAACTATAAGTACGGTAGTGGTTATGTGTTTTTTCATACGGTTAAATTTAAAGCGTTAAGGCAAATGTAAATCAATTATTGAAATTTACAAATATTTTTGAATTAATTTATGCAAGAAAAATCTCTGGAAATAGAAGCAAGTTGGTTACAAGCTTTAAAAGATGAATTTAAGAAGGATTATTTCATAAAGCTGCAGGCCTTTTTGACGGAAGATGAAATTACACACAAGCTATTTCCTGCAGAAAACCAAATTTTTGAAGCTTTTAACTTAACACCTTACGATAAAGTTAAAGTGGTTGTTTTGGGACAAGACCCATATCACGGTACAGGCCAGGCGCACGGCTTATCTTTTTCGGTACCTGATGGAGTAAAGCCCCCGCCATCCCTCGTAAATATTTTTAAAGAATTAAAAACTGATATTGGTATAGAAATTCCAAAAACCGGCAATTTAACTCCTTGGGCAAAGCAAGGTGTTCTTTTATTAAATGCTACACTTACTGTGCGAGAAAGTCAGGCGGGTTCTCACCAAAATAAAGGCTGGGAACTATTTACAGATGCGGTTATTAAAAAGTTATCGGACGAAAAAACAGGCTTGATCTTCCTGCTTTGGGGTAATTATGCCAAACAAAAAGGCGCTTTAATAGATACGGAAAAACATCATGTTTTAACAGCTCCTCACCCGTCGCCATTGGCACGTGGCGG
>CAIXZI010000091.1 GCA_903923915.1 uncultured Bacteroidota bacterium | reverse complement strand
TTGAATTATAACCGCCTAAATCGGCAGACCCAATAAAATCAAGTATTTGCGGAGCAACTGTTGCAAATAAAGGGGCATCTTTTACATCTTCATTTTTAATGCCATGTATTTTTGTAGTTGCTTCCGGAATAGGAATACCCGGATTAACCCGCCATGTTTTTGTTTCGGTTGTACCATCTATATTGGCTTTAAGTGCAGCCATATCAATAATCCTATCAGATGCAGGGTTTACGCCCGTGGTTTCTAAATCAAAAAAAACAAGTGGTTTGCTTAGGTCTAACATATTTAATTTTATTTTGCCACAGATTTCGCAAATTTTTTATACCTGTATGATTTGTGTAATCTGTGGCTTTATTTTTTATTTATACCTCCATAACTTTTTTTGGCATAGTTATTTTAGTAAGGGCGCAAAGGTTGTAAAAATACATTACATAAAAAACTTCCATTAATGCTGTAAAACAACTAACAAACAACTGTTTTTGTTCGACAAATTTTTGCTTGTTTCAAAAATACAATTAACTTGCAGTATAATTAATTTATTAACCCTTAAAACAAAAAAAATATGGAACAACAACAATTAGCAAACTCTGCAGCCATGGGCTTAATGGCGGGTATTGGTTTGGGCGTAGTAATGGTATTACTGGCTATAGGCGTATTTATGGTAGTATGTCATTGGAAAATTTACACCAAAGCCGGGCAGCCTGGTTGGGCTTGTTTAATACCTATTTATAATTTTATTATTTTACTTAGAATAGTAAATAAACCTTGGTGGTGGTTCTTTTTAGTCTGTATTCCTATTGTAAACATTGTAATATTAATTATGATTATTCATCGTTTGTCTTTATCCTTTGGAAAAGGTGCGGGATTTACATTAGGACTGCTTTTCTTTAACGTTATCTTTTTTGCCATTCTTGCATTTGATAATTCAACTTATACTAAGTTGGCAGATTAATACAAAAAACAAATTCATAAAAAAAGCTCTGCATTATTGTAGAGCTTTTTTGTTTTTATAAAACAGATGCTTTCGAAAACAACATTTTATATCAAAAGAGCGAGAGTTGTTCTTAGCTTGAAGAAGGATATGGACATTAGTAGCATAATTAAAGGGACATGAATGGCGCAGGCCTTGGATAAGGTAAAACTATGTGGCGGTTACTACTGCTAACACAGGTTACACGCAATGCGGAGTTTGTACAAGTTGCAAATGCATTTTTTCAGCGGTAGAATTTTTTTTGCATTTGCAATTTAGTTCAGTACATTTAATAAAGGTTTTTGCTCAAGACAGTTTTGTGGTTATTTATTCCGCACTGCGTGTAGCCTGAAACCGTTAGCTGCAACCTTAACAAGATATTCTAAAATAGACAATTGAAAACCATTTTAAAAGCATATTTAATTTTATGCGGGGTTGGACTTGTAATTTTCATTGGTTACATCGTTATGACTATTGCCGCTTTTGGTGGTTTTGACAGAGATTATTCTGTGACAGAACTTAAAGAAAACTTTGAAGCTAAAAAGACTGAAATTTATGAAGTCAAAAATTATGTAAACAAAATAATTTCACCAAATAAATTGGTTCACATAGAATTTAACGACAATAATACTTTGGGTATTTTTCACGTGAAAGTGGACGACAATTTTGAAAGTAATTGGGACGTAAAAATTAAATCGGGCAAAGCCGACACTTTATTACAAAAACTTGGTTGGACAATTGAAACATTAAGAACACTCAAAGATAAATTAGACAAAGCAAAT
>CAIXZI010000090.1 GCA_903923915.1 uncultured Bacteroidota bacterium | reverse complement strand
TTTTAGGTATCAATGTATTTTATTCTATACCATTTGATTCAAATAATACAGTGTATAATATATTTTTCAAAAATACTACAACTATGTCTATACTACAAGGATTAAGAAGCCCAACGAATCCAGTACGGATTAGACAACCGAGAACATTGAATGCGAGTGCCTATCTAGCTAGACAAGGACCTATAGCAAATGAACAACCATATGTAAATGAACGGGCTTTAAAAAGACAAAAAAAACAAAGTGGCGGATCATTAAAAAGTCCAGCAAAAGAAAAGATAACAACCGCTTATGTAAATGATGATTCCGCAAACTTTTACACAGTAACTCCAGACAATATTTATATTACAAAGAAAGATCTAACTAGTCTTAGAAAAGAATTAGTAGAAGTACCAGTATTAGATAGTGAAATATATTATAGTTATCGTTTTTTATTCTATTATTTAGATGAAATATATACACGCATATTTCTATTAGCGGGTGAGCATGAAACCTATCAAGATGATTTACATTTTGTATATTTAAAAATACTTGCTGAATTATTTAATATATTTGATAATATATTAGTAAAAAATCAAAGCGGTGGCCAATTAAACGTATTCAGTTCTTCACATGAGAATATACCAATGTTACCTTCCAATTATAAAGAAATAAATCTTAATGGACCTATTACTTTAGAAAACATCAAAAAAATAGAAGACATATATGTAGAACATAGAAATATATGGACATTTGAATATTTGAAAAATTTTGAACACGTATTAAAAGGCAATTTATTTGAAATGGATATACAATTATCTGAATTTCATAAGAAGTTACATGATTTTGTTATGGCTAATTATAGAAAAGATATAATAAAAACAAGTGGTGGGTCTAAAAAGACGAGAAAAACAAAGAAGTGTAGCACAAAAAAGAATCGTAGCACAAAGGTAAAACGCTAACGAACAACTTCTGTAATCGATGACATTAGCCCGTGTTTATAGGTGAAATATCTTTCCCCTTCAACCGGTGCAAATGCACGTAATCCACATTCTTGAATTGCGATAGAATATAGCCAATCAGCGGGAAGGAATTTTTTTCGTATACTATATTTCTCATGTGTTGCTAATACTGCATCAATTGCTTTTCTATTTAAAATGAGTGCATGAGTTCCATAAAATTTCTTTACTCTTACATAGGAAGAATCGACAGGTGTAGATTCAACCGTTATATTTGTAGCCATACATAATATATCAAATTGAGGAGCATCTTCTATAAAAGAATGTAATTCAGCAAGACTGCTATTGAATACACAATCATCTTCAAAGACTACAATGGAATCTTCAGTGCTTGATTGTAGTAGTTCAACATGTGATAATAAACAACCTATTGCGCCAGGCTTTATACTTCCAGTAGCATCGACATTTTTAAATTCCACATAGTCTGACACAAATTTTTTACCATTAATTGCTTCAAAAATAGTTATAGGCTGTTGTATATCCGCCTCTAACTGTTTTATTAATGGTTTTCGTTCTTTGAGAGAAGGGAGCCAAATAGAATAACAATTTTCTAAACCGATTGTATTTGTTCCGTAATATTCGGGTTTCGTATAATTATAGAAAAGAACGATTGGAACGATTATTAAAAATATTAGTAGTATTTTTTGTATTTTTTTCATGGAGTTCCTATATTATACAACTATTTTCGTATATTTCCTGTAATAGAAGATATTAATCCGATTTTTTGACGAAAAAACTTTTTTCCTTCGAAAGGTGCATATGCAACTAAGTTATTTTCCGATATAGCGTAGGAATATAACCAATCCGCGGGAAGAAACTTTTTTTTTGCCATATATTGTTCATGGGTTTCTAATACAACAAGTGCTGCCTTCTTTGTAATGATAAATGCATGTGCTCCCCAAAATCGTGTTACTTTTACAAATGAAGAATTATACGGTGTATAATCCACATGCTCACTAGTTCCTAAACATAATATATCATAAGGCGGGGCGGAATCTAGAAAGGTTAATAATTCATCTTTCTTTCCTATAAATTCAGAATCATCTTCGAATATACATATAGTGTCAAAATC
>CAIXZI010000089.1 GCA_903923915.1 uncultured Bacteroidota bacterium | reverse complement strand
GGCAAAGGATCTTGCGCTACAGATGAGTTATTATACAGCATGCTTAAGGATGAAGTTAAAAAAATCTCTAAACAAGCTAAATTACCTCCGTATGCTATTTTTGCTGAGACTTCTTTAGAAGAAATGGCTATTCAATACCCTATAACTATTGATGAGCTTACGCACATTAATGGCGTTGGACAAGGTAAAGCAACCAAATTTGGTAAATCTATCATTGCTTTAATTAAAAAGCATGTAGAAGAAAATGACATCGAACGTCCAATGGATATGGTGGTAAAATCGGTTGCCAACAAATCAGGAAACAAAATTTACATCATTCAAAATATCGATCGTAAAATAAATTTAGAAAACATTGCTAAATCAAAACAGCTAACGTTTACAGATTTGTTGCACGAAATGGAAACTATTGTTTTCTCGGGCACTAAACTTAACATCAAATATTATTTAGATGAGTTTATGGATGTTGAGAAACAAGAGGAAGTAATTGAGTATTTCCGTGATTCTGAAAGCGATTCTATTGAAGCTGCATTAAAAGAACTTGGGGCTGATGATTATACGGAAGAAGAAGTACGTTTAATGCGTATTAAGTTTTTAAGCGAATACGCTAACTAAAACAACTCTGTCATCCTGAACTTGTTCTGGACCTCATAAAAGACAAAAAGGCTTGCAAGAAATTGTAAGCCTTTTTATTTAATATTCTATTCGCGTTAGGGATTGCAACGAAAATCCTTTGCTGAAATGCGCAGCATTCTGTGAAACCTAAAAATCAATAATAACGATGAGCTAAATCAGCAAAAGATTGAAGTGTAAAGCCCGGCGGCAGAAATGCTTTTTCAGCATTCAGCTAAACAAAATAAAAACTAAAACAATTAGCTAAATCTACCGAAACGCCCAAATGATAATTAATACCCAAAAATGAATACTTTTGTGATACTTAATAATAGCTAAAAAGCTGGTTATCAAGTAAATTAAAATGCAAAAACAGGGTTACTTTTTTCTAAACCACGTATTAATACTAAAGCGTTTATGGCTGCGCTAACGCTGTCGGATAATGAATATATAGAGGGTTTACGGCTTAGTGATAATGCGGTAATTCGTTCGGTATATAAAAAATTTTACCCGGCAATTATGCGTATGGTGCTAAATAACAATGGTACCGAGCAAGAGGCCAAAGACGTTTTTCAGGAGAGTATTTTAGTTCTTTATCATCATGTGCAAAAGCAAAATTTTATTTTAAGCTGCGCGCTGCAAACCTATTTATATAGTGTAGCAAAGCGCTTGTGGCTTAAGCAACTCAGTAAAAAAAGCGGTACGTTAAAATTAGACGAGCGTTTTTACGAAGGAGATGATTTTGCGGAAGCGGAAAATGAAACAGCTGTTTACGAAGAGCGCGAGCAAAACCTGGATAAAATGCACGAAAGCATTAACCAGTTAGGCGAGCCTTGTAAAACATTGCTGACTGATTTTTATATTGCACGCATGGGCATGGATGAGTTAGCCGAAAAGTTTGGCTACACCAATGCAGATAATGCCAAGAACCAAAAATACAAATGCCTGCAACGATTGAAGAAGATATTTTTTTTAGATAAAGAGGGTAAAACCTTATAAAGATTTTAGAGATGAGAAACATAGATTTATTTGACGATTACCTGCATCAGCGCTTAAATGCCGATGACAGGAAATTATTTGAAGAACGACTTTTAACGGATGCTGATTTTAAAACTCAGTTTGAAGAACAAAAAGCCTTTGTAAACTTATTGCAGGAATTTGGTAAACAAGAAGCATTAAAGAGCAAACTAGATACCATTTATACTGAGGAATTTGGTGTGCCGAATGTTCATCAGTTAAATCCTAAAAACAATTTTTACAATAAGTATGGCCGTATGATGGGTGTGGCTGCGTCTGTAGCGGTTATTGCGGTTATTGCAACTATTACATTATTAAGTTCTGGAGGATATTTAATTAAACAACACGATGCTTCTATAACCAACCTTTCTAAAGAAATTACGCACATGAAATCTGTGCAGGAAGGTATTATTGATGGAATTAAAACTATTAGTCAGAAACGTAATTTAGAAGCAGCCAACGTAGAAGGAACCGGTTTTGCTTTAAACAGTAACGGTTATTTTTTAACCAGTTTACACATGGTTAGCAAAGCAGATTCTGTTTTTGTAATGGACGAAGAAAAAAACTCTTACCATGCAACCGTTGTGTTAAGTGATGTACGTTTAGATATTGCCATTTTAAAAATAGAAAAAGATTCTGCGGCTAAATTTTCGGCTGTACCTTATGTGTTTAAAAATGCTTCTGCCGATATGGGCGAAAAAGTATTTACACTTGGTTTTCCGGCCGAAGATATTGTTTACGGCGAAGGAACTATTGCTTCTTTAAAAGGTTCTGCTGATACGGCTATGTATCAAATAAGTGTGCCAATAAACCCGGGTAATAGCGGCGGCCCTCTGTTTGATGAGCAAGGCAATGTAATTGGTTTAATTAAAAGTAAAAACAGCAATGCCGAAGGAACCGGTTTTGCTGTAAAATCTAACTATATTATGCAATTGCTAAGCAGTATTGAAAACGATACCTTGAAAGCAGAATTGCAAAGCAATAATAGAAAAAATTTATTGAAAGGTCTTGGTCGTAGTCAGCAATTAAAACGCATTGAGCCTTGTGTTTATAACATCAAAGTTTTTAAAGGGAATTAAATCCTTTACATATTAAAACAAAAAAGCCTGTAAATTATTTACAGGCTTTTTTGTTAATTGCTTTTAAATTTTCTATTTAGATTCTTCTACATCAAATTTCCATTCTTTTGAAAAAGCCATTTGTGCATCTTGTATTTTTTGAAAAACACGAGCATATTCAGAGTCAAATTTTCCGGCGCATAAGGTAAGATTAGTGCCATCATCCGGAGTAATTTGTGCTGTATCTTTAGATAAAATATCTAAAATTTGTTTTCCTTCGTTTTGAGCTAACGAGTTTAATGTTTTAAAATATTCAACGGCTGCATCTTTATAATCAGTTTTACCGGCAAAAGGTTGTGCTTTTTGCGATTCTTCTAAAGCACTTGCAGATTTAGCCGAGAACTCACCATACATATAACTTTTAACGAATCCATATTGTGCCCGTCTATTTGATTAATAAACCCATCATAAGCAGGAATTAAACTTTTTTGAATGCCTATAAACTGATCGTTATAGCTTATGGCATCTTTTTTTGAAGGACCGCATG
>CAIXZI010000088.1 GCA_903923915.1 uncultured Bacteroidota bacterium | reverse complement strand
TCTTTAATGAGTTCTTTCTCATCGAAATAATTATTTGTAAAATTGATTTCATGAATTTTAAACCATAACTTAAAAATAAATAACATGGCAGAAAACAAAAAACAAACCGCTTTAGGCGATAAAGCTGCAAGGCAATTAGCCATTGCAACCCGCACGGTACCACAAATGGTAACCATTACCCCGCGTTGGTTAACGCATTTATTAAACTGGATTCCTGTAGAATCAGGTGTTTACCGTTTAAATAAAGTAAAAGACGGTAGCAATGTAGAAGTAGATTGCTCTGCACGTGATGAGCGCGAATTGCCTCACACGTTTGTAGATTATGTAGAAAATCCAAGAGAGTATAATTTAAGCGCAGTAAATACATTAGTTGATGTACATACACGCGTTTCTGATTTATACAGTAAACCGTATAACCAAATAAGCGAACAATTGCGTTTAGCTATTGAAACGATTAAAGAACGTCAGGAAAGCGAATTAATCAATAATAAAGAATACGGCTTATTAGCTAGTGTTGCTCATTCTCAAAAAATTAAAACGCGTCATGGTGCTCCAACGCCTGATGATATGGATGAGTTAATCAGCAAAGTTTGGAAAGAGCCAGGGTTCTTTTTATTACATCCTTTAGCTATTACAGCTTTTGGCAGAGAGTGTACCCGCAGAGGCGTTCCTCCTCCAACCGTTTCATTATTTGGTTCTCAATTTATTACCTGGAGAGGTATTCCACTTATTCCTTGCGATAAAGTTCCGGTAGAAAAAGGAAAAACTAAAATTTTATTAATCCGTACAGGCGAGAGCCGTCAAGGTGTAGTTGGTTTATATCAACCAAATTTACCAGGCGAGCAAACTCCGGGTTTATCCGTTCGTTTTATGGGTATCAATAACAAAGCTATTGCATCATATTTAGTTTCGTTATATTGTTCATTAGCGGTGTTGGTAGATGATGCTATTGCTGTATTAGAAGATGTGGATATTACAAAATACCACGAATACAAATAGTAGCCGGAATCTATTCAACTCACTTCTAAAAAATGAATAACATGGATTTAGAAAATCTTAATACAAATCATCTGCCCGATGAGGATGTTTTGCAGCAGCTGGCTAACCAGTTGTTTAAAGCTGCCCCGGGACAGATACAACAGCAAGGTGGGTTGCAAGAGCAAATACAAAACCAAGGCAATTTTCAGGAATCAATACCTCAAAAAAGTAATGAGGCCAACATAGATAAGGTAAAAGCACACTTAACCGACCCCAGTATTATTGGAAGCGGTAAAGTTCCGCAATCTGTTGCAGGTAGCGGAGTTTCTCCTTCTTTGACAGAGCATCAAAATAATTTTAAGATAGATGATCCTCAAACAAGTTTGCCTGATCCGCATTTCTATAACGGACAAATACCTCAATCGGTAGCCGGAAGTGGAAAATCGCCGTCGGCAGATAGTCATGGTTTTGGTGCAGGAAATAAATCGAACGTAACAGAATCATATACTTCTGATTACTTGCCTTTTTCAAATGTAGAACCATTCGAAAGTCAATTAAAAGAAGTATTAAATTCAATCAACTCGTATTTTCCAACTTCGCAATTTTCAAATGCTTCTCCTGTTAGCACGGGTGATGCCTCGTTTTATTTTTTAAACGGACATGCAGGCACTGACCAAGCAGCAAGCTTATTGAATTTGCAAAGCAATGCTTCTTCGCACAACACGCATGGTATAACCAGTATTGTTAAGCCTCCTTTTGATATTAATTTTATCAGAGCAGATTTTCCAATTTTAAAAGAGCGTGTAAATGGTAAACCACTTGTTTGGTTAGATAATGCCGCAACAACCCAAAAACCAATTCAGGTAATAGAGCGTATAAATTATTTTTACCAGCACGAAAATTCTAACATTCACAGAGCGGCTCACGAATTGGC
>CAIXZI010000087.1 GCA_903923915.1 uncultured Bacteroidota bacterium | reverse complement strand
CCACGCATATTAAATTAATGCTGCTTCCACGTTTAGGTAATGATACAACTAACCTTACCCGCACCGATAAAGTTTTTGATGCCCTGCTTAAAATGTTGGTATATAACCAAAATACTACAGGCAGTATTAAGTTTTACTTTGCCCCACAAAATGCCAGTAAACCTTTTAGTTTTGAGTGTAGCGATGAGGTTTGGTGTAAGTTTAATCCCGCACAAAAAGATAGTGTCGAAAAAATACTAAATGCGCCTTTAGCTAATGCAACCAACCTAAATAATTTTTCTTCTTTACCCTTTGATTCGGTTGTAACTCGTGCGGCTAAATATTGCCAATTAGTTTTGCAAAGACAGCCCGGCAAGTGTGGAGATAACCCCAACGATAATTATGCCTTAAAACAAATAAACACTACGCCAGCTAAAATTACATTTACTTCGCCGCCTTATATTGTAAATAATGGTAATGGCGGTGTAGATAATAAACAATACAACCAATTAGCTGCTTATTATAATGTAGTAACCGATGTGGCAGATAATAGTCAATACAACATTGCTTGGAAAGCTGTTCAAAGTCAAACTACAGAACGCATTAAAGTAAAACTAAAAATTAAGCAACCCGGCTTTGATTTTAGTAAAGTAGTATTTAAAAATGCAGCCGACCCATCGCAAGTTTATACCACCGGTAATATAAGTACAGGCGATAGTACCATTACTTTAAACCTTGGCGGACAAAGCCCCGGCACTACCGTAGAAATGGTTGCTTATTACACAAATACGGTAACGCCATTAACTACCTACGCCATAGGGGCTTTAAATGCGCAGGTGTACGCACAAGCTAAAAATAATGTAGTGCTTGTAAACCTGGGTAATGCAACTAATATTGATGTAAACACTTTAGCCAATAATTTAAACCGTATATACAGCCAAGCTGCTGCGCAGTGGAATGTAAGCGTTTTAGGTAGCGCCGATTATAATTTAAGTGCTGGCATAAGCACCAATATAAATGTGGCTAATAGCGGCTTGCTAAGCAATTATATGCCCGATATGAAACCTATTATTAGCGATTTTAAAAATAAATACACGGGCTATAACAGCAATACCTATTATTTATTTGTGGGTGCAACTGCCAGCGATAAAGGCTTACAAGGCTATACACCCTTGGCACGCAACATAGGCTTTATATTTACCCAACCAAGTGATACCACTTTTGCGCATGTAATAGCCCACGAGTTAGGGCACGGCGCTTTTCATCTAAAACATAGTTTTGATGATGATGAGTTGGGCTCGGGCTCTAAAAGTACTACCAATAATTTGATGGATTATAGCACGGGTACCACTCTTTACAAATACCAGTGGGATTATATACATAACCCTGCTTTTGTTAGCATTTTTGATGGAGATGATGCAGATGCGGAGATGAATGACCCTAATGTAGCAAGGGTGCTTTATAGTTGGATTGATAAAATTAGAACGGCTTATAGAACAAATACCACTTTATCAATTCCTGCTACTTATACTAATATAAATAGTTATTATATAGAGAGCGCTTGGTTATCGGGAACTCCATATAGTTTCATTAGGGTTACATTAAACAACCAAAATCTTTATGATCCGATAATTATCAACCCGGTAAATAAAATTAAGATGGGGACAATAAAGCATAATTATGCTGGACCCGATCAAATTGTTACCATACCATGCATTGACGTTAATGATGGTGCTATAAAAATTGAGGTTAATTCTGAAAAACTTTCAAATATGATGGATTATTTGGAAGGGATAAGTAATAATAAAAACTTGCTTTTATTTGTAAATGGTTATCGATCAAACGACCCTAACCCAACTGAAAACCCAAAAGGCTTTGATGAAGTTACCTTTGGTGATATATATAACTATTGGGGTATTATGAGTGCTAAGTTTATAAATCAAATAGGCACAAAAAATGTAATTTATGCCGATGGACATAATAGTATTACTACCTCGAATCATAATGTAAGTAGTAACGTGGGCTTATCAATGGGGTATTTTCTTGATGGGTTAAGTAAATCTGGAACGGATAAGTCGTTATGTACTAATACCGAAATAGTATGTAATAGTACAACGGCAGGATATTTGCATACAACAGCTAACGCACAAGGTTTTTCTGATAGACGAAAAGTAGGGAAGAATGCAGGGGATGATTTGATACAAAAAATAAATAATGGTACAATATCATTTAATAAAGCAACTGATGTTTTAGATATTGTTTGTCATAGTATGGGTTATGCTTACGCACTGGGTATAATAGATAAATTACAATCAGCAAATATAAAATTTGGAAGATTTTATATAATAGCTCCTGAAAATGCTGGTAGCGGGGCTGTACCTTATGGTTTTGAAGAAGTTTGGCAGTATGGTAGCAACGAAAAAAAGCAGTTATGTTTTTTACAAGATTGCGTTGCACCACAAACGCAAGTTTTAGGTATTGATAACTTACCCCCTGGTACTATTGGCGGCAGAGTTTATATACCCGATGGGTTATCTACTATGGGTTATGCGGGCAGTCATATGATTAGTAATTATGGATGGATATTTAATATTAAATATGATCCAAATACACCAAACGGTTATGTTAAGGCAAGAAAATAAGTTCAATATATACATATATATATTGATATTGCAGTTGGTTGTTAGCTGTAATACCAAACCTGATTTAAAAATTGATTTCAAATCTAAGTCAATTAGCATTGTAGGAGAAAAAGAGTATAAAAAAGTATTGTGTGCTATTTTAGACACCGCTTATCAATGGAAGAAGTATAAAATTTTTGGATCGCTTGATTCAACTTATTCTACAAGTTGCATAGATAGTCTT
>CAIXZI010000086.1 GCA_903923915.1 uncultured Bacteroidota bacterium | reverse complement strand
TTTCTGTGTATCGTTTCCGTAAGCGGTGCAAATTTCGGTATCTTTAAAAAACAAAAAACCTTCATCATCCGGTCCGCGGTGTTGCAACGTTTGACTAATAATTTTAGCTCCATCAACCAGGTTGATAGATTTATTTTCTAAATTAATTATGCCGCCAATGCCACACACCTTGTTATTCTTTAGCGGTTAAAGGAAGTAAATTTTTCATCTTAAATAGCAAGTTATAAAAAGAAACACCACTTTGCTTTTTAAACATAAATAATAAAAATAAAGAGGATGCCACGTACGATGCACAATTAGTGTAAGCAGCGCCCCTTGTGCCAAACACAGGTATTAAAATAAATGAACATGATAAGGTTATTGCCAAGCCAACCAAAGCACTTGTAGCACTAATTTTCATATTGCCGGTGGCTGAAAAATAATGCGAGTATATGCCTGTTAGTCCGCAAATAGCTATGCCTGGAGCTAGAAGCAAGCAATACGTTTTTATATCGGTAAAATCTTTTCCAAACAAAAAGGTGAAAAATTCGACGGGTAATAAATTTAGAACGAGTAAAGCAAATACTGATAACACAAAACTTATTTTGCCTAATTTAACTGTTAAGTTAATGGCTAATTGCGGATTGTTTCTATTAGAAAGTGTGGCGTATTGCACCATAGCAATGCCATTCATAATTACCCAAACGGCTTCGCTGATAGATGCTGCGGTTGAAAACACACCAACATTTTTTCGGCTCTGTAAATTGTTAGCACTATCTAAAACGTAATAGCAAAACCTATAATTTAATAATTGAAAAAGATTGCCCGCCTGCACTACCAAGCCATAGCGTGCCATTAAAGCAAAAGATTCTATCCATGAAAATGAAACTTTTGTAAAATCGTTTTTTAAATAAAACAGACTGATTACTAAGTTAACGAAGTAGCCGAATGCTAAAGAACGATAAAATGAAAAGACAGAAATTTCATTTAAGATAAAAAACTGAATAATTAAAGAACCAATGATAGCAATGCTTTGCGAGATACTGGCTAAATTATTTTGTTTTATTTTTTGAAATCCGTTTAAGAAAACATTACTTATGCTGCTAAGGTTTGATAGCAATGCAAGTGTAATAAAATAAATTAATTCTTCGGTTTGAAAATGAAAATACAAGTGAAATAAAAACGGAAATAAAACACCTGTTATAATGCCAGCAAACGCAGATGGTAATAACAAACTATACGGGTTTTTCTTAGGAATGACATACACCAGGGCGCTTCCGCCAATAACATCATTGAACAATAAAATCACAGTTACGTTTAAAAACAAAATGCTTATTTCTCCTCGCCCGTCGGCGCCCAAATAACGAGCTGTTATAAGCACTACCAAAAAATTGATAATGGAAATTATTCCTTTACTAAATATGGTTTGAATAATTTTAGTGAGCATGTGTTGAAAGCAAAATTACATATTGCGTTAATTGGTTAAACACATCTTTTGGCATAAGTTGTTGTATACAGGCATGATCAGGACAAGTCTCAGGGCTATTGGCTTTTGTATGATTAGCTTTTATCCATGCACTGCAGGGGTTACAACCTAAATTAAGACTCGCACATTTATGAAGATGACTAAACTTTTCATACCCATATAATGTAATAGATGAGGGACCCCAAATAGTAAACGTAGGTTTTTTTAATGCTACTGCTAAATGCATCAAGCCGCCATCCAAACCAATAAAAAAATCTGATTGGCTAATAATATTCATTGCTTCTGAAATGCTTGTCTTTCCTATAAAGGAAATAACATTTGTATTTAATTCAGAAGTGATTTTAGAAGAAAGATTTACCTCATTTTCATCGCCCAATAAAACAATTTTTTTATCGGGATATTGTTTTAAGGCCAGTTGTAAAAACTCAATCCAATAATTTACAGGCCAGTTTTTATAGGTAATTTTATTATTGCCTGCACTAATTTGCACAGCTATAAAGGGCTGGGGGAGTGTTTCGTTCTTTTTAGTTGGAAAATCAATATAAAAATCTGATAAAGAAACTTGAGTATTATTTTGCAATAAGTTTACATTTTGCTGTCCATCATGTATGTTTTTAATAGGTTCAACATGTTTTATTTTGGATTGAAATATTGCATTTTCTTTTTTATTTGTAATTACTTCTTTTGCCAAAAGGCTTGCCAGTAATAGGTTTGAACCATTTGAAGCAAAATAGTTTACAAAAGCTTTATTATATTTAGAAAGATTTGCAATTGAAAAAAGGAGTTGATTAAACTTGCTTTTCTTTACAATTATTTCAT
>CAIXZI010000085.1 GCA_903923915.1 uncultured Bacteroidota bacterium | reverse complement strand
TGCTTTATGGCTTGATAGATATCGATAAATTTATTGATGTGATGCAGGGAAAAATGAATGAATCGCAAGGAAAACCTTATATCGATACACTGCCATTTACGTTTATGAGTACACATGTTTTAGAAGCAAAGTATCACGAGCAATACAATAACGTTTATGCAAAGGGGGCTCTAATAAATATGTGTTTAGATATTTTATTGCGTTACAACACCAACGGTGCCTATGGCACACAAAATTTAATGGCTGATTTATCTAAATTATATGGAAAGGATAAATCGTTTAAAGACGATGATTTGTTTAACGATATAGAAAAACTAACATCTATCGAAGCCAGAAAATTTTTAGATATGTATGTTGCCGGAAATAAAAAATTACCGTTTAAAGAAACTTTAGCTAAGGTTGGTTTAAATTATGATGATAAACTAGAAAGAGAAGAAATAAGTTTAGGCGGATTTAACATGGGTTTTAATCCAAAAACAAACCGCGCCGTAATTTTTGATTTAGATAAAAGTAATGCCTTTGGCAAAAAAATGAAATATAAAGAAGGCGATGAAATAGTTTTATTTAACGGAAAGTCTATTACACTCGACAATTATAAAGAAGTGCTTTTTGGTTTTTTACAAAATGCAAAAACAGGCGATAAATTAGTAGTTGAAGTAGCTCGCAAAAAAAAAGAAAGGCGAAAAAGTAAAAACACTTTCTGCTAAAGTTGCTCCGGTAAAGGTTGCTATACCAAACAATATTTCTGTAAATAAAAATCCTACCGATAAACAGGTAATAGCCCGCAACGCGTGGTTGGGACTTAAAGAAAGGTAACGATGCAAAAAACACGCATTTATTGGTTTACACAACTAATTGGCTGGCTTACTTATTTTACCGTAAATTTTCTCTTCTTTTATGTACCCTCTGTAAAAGATTTACTTTTTCATTTGTTGTTAGTGCCATCAGCCATATTGCTAACCCATGCTTTTAGGTATTTTATTATTAAAAAAGATTGGCTACAAAAGGCGGTTCCTTTTCAAATAAGCTTAGCCATTATAGCCAGCTTGGTATTGTCGCCCATTTTTATTTCTATTCAATTTTTTTTAAACACCCTTATTTTTGGGGTAGCTCTTAAACTATCATTTATTAGTTTTTTGCAACCACTTATTAATTTTTGGTTTGTGTTTTTTGTGTGGAGTGTTTTATATTTTTCGTTTCATTACATACGCAACTACCGCAAGGCAGAAATACAACAGCTTAAAATGCAGGGCTCTTTAAAGGAAGCCGAACTTAATAAATTAAAATCGCAGCTCAATCCGCATTTTATGTTTAATGCGATGAATAGCATACGCGCGCTTATTGACGAAAATCCGCAAAAAGCAAAAGAAGCTGTAACTCAATTATCAAATATATTAAGGCAAACACTTACATTAGAAAAGAATAAACTCATTTCTTTTAATGATGAAATGACTTTGGTAAAAGATTACCTTGCCCTAGAAAAAATTAGATTTGAAGAACGTTTAAATTATTCATTGCAAGTTGACGAAACCTCTGTTCAATATAAAATACCACCTATGTTGTTGCAAACATTAGTTGAAAATGCCATCAAACATGGTATTTCAAAATTAACCGACGGTGGAGTAGTTGTAATCACTACAAAAAAAACAGAAAACAAAAAACTTCAAATAGAAATTAGCAATACAGGTAATTATAATCCGGAAGAAAACCCTTTATCTGGTTATGGATTAGAAAACACCCGTAACCGTTTAGCGTTTGTTTTTGCCGATGATGCCAGTTTTTTAATCGCTAATGAAAATGATATGGTAAAAACTCAAATTGTCATACCTTTACTATAAATTAATTATAGAGTTGAGGAATTAGTTAATTATAGATTGAAAATTAAATCAAAACTCGCTAAATCAATAATTCAAAAACTGAAATCATGAAAGCAATAATTGTAGATGATGAACGCCTTGCCCGCCAGGAATTAAAAACCATGTTAGCGG
>CAIXZI010000084.1 GCA_903923915.1 uncultured Bacteroidota bacterium | reverse complement strand
CCATTCATTAGAGCAACCTCTAACTAAATCTAAAATCATATCTTGATTAGTAATATCTTTGATATGGTCATCTAAAGCATCAAAAAAAAGAATACCACCTTTAAATTTAAGTCTTAACTCTTTAACTATTTTATTGAGTCTATCTTTTATTTCTTGAGGTGGATTATAAAATCTTTCAAATAGGATTAAGTGCTTCATATAACTTTTTTATCTTGTAATAATTTTTCTATACCACTAACTTGGTCACATTTAAAAGTTCCGGTATTATTACGTCTATCATCTTGATAGTATAAACTTACAATAAACCACTCATCATTTTATTAGTCCGCTAAAAACATCCGTAAATAGTTTGGCACATTAATTGTAATTTCAACCCTAAATAAAAATAAAAAAATCCCAATGAAAAAAATCTTGTTAACCGTAGTAGCTATTGCAGGTATGTTTGCCGCTCAAGCTCAAATTAAAGAAGGATCTGTTACATATAGCATTACTGTTGAAGGTATGCCGCCAGAACAAGCTGCTATGATGAAAGGCATGGAATTAAACATGGCTTTTAAAAACAATAAATCGCGTGTTGAATTTACTTCGCCAATGATGACAAGCACAACTGTTTCTAGCGATGATGGAAGTCTTACGTTGATGGATGGTATGGGCATGAAATCTTTTACCAAATTAAGCAAAGCTGATATGGAAAAAGAAAGCAAAAAAAATCCGGAACCAAAAATTACATATACCGAAGAAAAGAAAACAATTGCTACTTACGAATGTAAAAAAGCCATTGTAGAAGTAAAAGATCAAAAAGGCGAAACTCAAAAACTAAATGTTTGGTATTGAGAAAAACTACCTAACAACGGTGGTGGAAGAATGGGGCAATTTAAAGGTTTAAAAGGTGCGCCACTTGAATTTGATTCTAACCAAGGTGGTATGAAAATGAAAATGACTGCAACTAAAGTAAGCACAAGCCCTTTAGCAGATTCTCAATTTATATTATCTACCGATGGTTACACCGAAATGAAAATGGAAGATTTACAAAAAATGCGTGGCGGAAAATAATCGCGTAATATTTAAGTAAAAATTTAAAAGAGCTTGCTAAAACAAGCTCTTTTTTTATGCGTAATGTCATCCTGAGCCTGTCGAAGGATAACTAAACAATTCCCCCAAGAGATTTATTTTTTTGCTACAGATTAGTGCGAAATTAAATGTTCATTATCTGCGTAATCTGTGGCCTATTTTTTAATTAAGATTGCCGCGCTTTGCGCTTAATGACGTCTAAAATATTGATTAACTTTGCCGTACAATGCAAAAAGAAACCAATCTTTCTTCTTTTAATAACAGCTGGTATAAAAATGGTGCATCTGCTATGGCAAATATTATCTGGTATTTTGTAAGCGCTGCCTTTTTTAAATCTGCTTTTCCGGTAAATAAAGTAAAAGTGCTTTTACTTAAAATGTTTCGTGCACGTGTAGGAGAAAATATAATTATTAAACCTCATGTAAACATAAAATACCCTTGGCGTTTAAACATTGGCAACAATGTATGGATTGGCGAACAAGTGTGGATTGATAATTTAGCCGATGTGTGTATTGAAGACAATGTTTGCATATCGCAAGGAGCTATGCTTTTATGCGGCAACCACGATTATAAAAAACCAACTTTTGATTTAATTATTGGCAACATAACCCTAAAACAAGGTAGCTGGATTGGTGCTAAAGCGGTTGTTTGTCCGGGTGTTATAGTGGGCAATCATGCTGTGCTTTCAGTAGGTTCTGTTGCAACAAAAAACATGAACGATTATACTATTTATCAAGGCAATCCGGCACAAGTAGTTAAAGAAAGAATTATTAGTTAATAGATAAAATGATAACACATCGTCCGCGCAGAAATCGTAAAAACCAAGCCATTCGAAACCTGGTACAAGAAAATCAAGTTTTAGTAAGCGATTTAATTTATCCTGTTTTTTTAAATGATGGAAACAATAGCAAGACT
>CAIXZI010000083.1 GCA_903923915.1 uncultured Bacteroidota bacterium | reverse complement strand
TAATTGATTAACATCAGTTGTGCCACAACTAATAGTAAATGTTTTCGCGCAAGTTATTCCGTTGTATGTTGCTTGAAAGGTGTACGTACCTGCTGTAGAAGGTAAAACTTTATTTGTAAAATAATATGCAGTTGGCGTATATGTATTTACGCTGTTGTGAGTCCAACTGCTGTATATTGAACCACCTGGATTTATTATACTCATATTTGCAGCTAAGCCACTTGTTTCGTTTCTAATGAAAATATAAAATTTAGCCGTTGCACCCGCCGTAAAACAGCTGTCCTCGTTGGGTGTTTCTGTTGTTGGGCAAGCCGGAAAAACAGGTGCTATTGTATTTACTTGGGTTTTTAATATAGCTGGTTCTCTATATTGCTTTTGCGCAGCCCATAAAGTACTTGCATTAAAAATATTGCACGAACCTGCATATGGGTCTTTTAATGTATTTGATGTAGTCCCGCTCCAAACTTCAAAATGCAGGTGTGGCCCAGTGGCATAACCCGAGCTACCAACTTGTCCTAAATACTCTCCGGCAACAACTGTTTGTCCAACTATCTTAGAAGTAAGGGAATTTTTTTTCATATGCCAATATAAAGCTACTGAACCATCAGCATGTTGAACAATAATATAATTAGCTGTCCCACTTCCTACACAGTTTTTGTCGAAATTTCCGTCAACTTTATTTACAATGGTTCCTGGTGCCGCAGCTATAACGTTTAATTGGCTATTGTCCATTGCATAAAAAGGATACGGAGATGAAGTAATATCAGTTCCTCTATGTCCATCATATGTAACGGAGCCACAATTCCAGTCTTTGATTCCCGGACTAGTTGTGTCTTCATCTACATAAGCACCGATGTAATAGTAACTACAATTGCTTAACCCGCTAGCCAATTGCAGAGGCCAGTTAAAAGTTGTATTCATTGCAATGTTTTGTGTTTTATTTTCCAAACCCAATGATTTTTGATTATCTGCAAGTTGCTTTTCAATTAATTTATATTCTTCAGGTGATATACAAGGATGCTTTGCATCGTTTTTTTCAATTTGAGATATATCACCTAATTCGGTAGGAAGGTTTTGAGACATCGCACTCAAGCAAAATACTATAGCAAATAGAGTAATTATGTTTTTCATGGTGTTCGTTTTGGTTAATCAAATATAATTAATTGTATTGGCTTTTTTCAAGCTATAATGTTATTGTTTTGTTCGTCAGGCGCATTAGGTATAACGTTTTGCAGCTAACGGCAGGGCGGGAGTGAACCGCAAAACTGTCGGCTGTGAAATGTGAAACTAAGATACGAAATGTTTTCTATTTGTGAATTCGCCGCCTTGCCGCTTAGGTGCTGTTATACCTATGTGCGCCCACGCCCCTAAGGACACACAACGAAACACCTGTCCGCCGAGTGAAAGATAATTTGTCAGCGAAGTATTACTAACTTTTTATTTATTACGCGGTCTGCCGTTTTAATTGTCAACGTATATGCACCGTTGTCTAAGGATACGACATTAATATTTTCTTTGTCACTTACGCTTTTGCTGAAAACGTGTCTGCCGTTTACGTCATACAAGTCCACGTTTAGTTTGTCAGTCGCGTTTGTTTCAATATAGAACTGGTCGCTTGTTGGATTTGGATAAATTTTTATTTCTTGCTCATTGTTAAATGTAGCAATGCCAACGCAATTAGTAACTGTCTGTGTAACGGCTGTCATATTTGTACAGCCAGTTGTGGTTGTACCAACCACTGAATAGGTCATAGTAACAGTTGGCGTTATTGAAATACTTGTTCCTGTTTGCGCCGTGCTCCATGTATATGTACTTGCTCCGCTTGCTGTTAAAGTAGCTGTGTTTCCTGCGCATAAAGAACTTGTATCGCTTACGGCAGTGATGGTAGGAAGAATTGTGTTTAACAATATAGATACATTATTTGATGTGTAATTAGCAGTAGCTAAGTCTGCTTTTCCATCGCCGTTAAAGTCTGCGCTGATAACGCAATTAGGTTGAACGGCTACAGCAAAATTTGCAGGAGAGCCAAAACTGCCTGTACCTGTGCCCAATAAAACTGATACTTTGTTGACAGAATAATCAGCGGTCGCCAAATCTTTAAAACCATCACCGTTAAAATCTGCGCTTGTAATCGAGAAAGGTTGTGTGCCTACAGTAAATGTTGAAGCAGTTCCAAAGCTACCGGTGCCCGTTCCTAATAGTATAGATACATCGAAGCCATTTCCATTAGCAGTTGCTAAATCTTTAAAACCATCGCCATTAAAATCTGAACTGATTACAGAATAAGGTCCATTTCCTACCGCGAAATTAGTAGCTGCTCCAAAGTTGCCCGTGCCTGTACCGAGCAAAACAGATACATCGTTTGAATTCCGATTTGCCACCGCCAAATCTTTAAAGCTATCTCCATTAAAATCTATACTTATAATTGAAACAGGATAAGTGCCAATGGGGAAGTTTGTAGCAGTGCCAAAACTCCCAGTGCCAGTGCCCAATAAAACCGCTACATTGT
>CAIXZI010000082.1 GCA_903923915.1 uncultured Bacteroidota bacterium | reverse complement strand
AGTTTTGATAAAGAAATTGGCATTGGTGATCATGTTATTAAAACAAAAGATATGTCGTTTGGTATGGTTCGTACCGAAATTACCTGTGCACGTTGCGGTAGCCATTTAGGGCATATTTTTGATGATGGGCCTACACAAACAGGAAATCGTTATTGTGTTAACTCGCTTTCTATAAAATTTATTCCGGCTGTAAAATAGGCATAGGCTATCTATAGACTATAGATAGTTTTATAACTCTAATTTAAAAACCACTTCAAATGTGGCTCCTGAATAATTGTGCTTGGTTAATACGCCTTTTATTTGTTTAGACATAATAGTAACCAAGCGTAAGCCCAGGCTATCTTTTCTAAATTTGGTTTCAGCGGGTAAGCCTTTGCCTGTATCTCTTACAGTTAATTTCCAAGTATGTAACTCATTTGTAACCGGTAAAAGCGATATTAAAATTTTGCCTGTATCAATATCTGTAAAGGCGTACTTTATCGAGTTAGTTATCAACTCATTTACAATTAATGCAAGAGGTACGGCTATTTTAGTAGAAAAATTTACAGATGCAATATCTGTTTCTACTTGTACTTTTAGTGGTAAAGTGTTTAATACATCACGATGATAATCTAATACTTTGGTTAAGTATTCATTCATATTTATCTGTAAAACGGAATCGTTTTGATACAACAATTCATGCAAAACAGATAGCGATTGAATACGATTTTGACTTTGTTTTAAATAGGCTTCAAGTTTTTCATCATTAGCACTATTGGCTTGTAGTGATAATAAACTGGAAATAATTTGTAGATTATTATTAATACGGTGGTGTACTTCTTGTAACAATATTTCTTTACGATTACTTTCTGCCGCCATAAAATCTGCCACTTTTTTTTTGCTGTCATAAGCACGTTTAGCAAAATATAAAAGCACAATTGCCAAAAGTATAATAAGTGCAAAAAATAGCCGTACTTGCTTATTTAACTTGTTATCTGCTTCTAAATGATAAACCACTCTGTCGTTTTCAAACTTTATGGCAGCCTGCTTTTTTTCAAACTCATAATTTAATTCTGCTTTTACACTTCGCTTGGTATTTTCTTCATTATAAATACTATCTCGTAAAGCAATATATTTTTTATAATGCACAAAGGCTAATTTGTCTTTTCCAAACTCGGTATAAACCTGACTGGCAACTTTTTCAAGCGTACTTTTAAATTCGTTATCATCAATTTGTTCTGATAAGACAAATGTTTGTTGTAAATAATCCTCCGCTTTTTTATTTTCTTTTAAATCTGTATAAGTTGCACTAATATTTAATAAACAGGTTGCTATCTCTTGTTTCAAGTTAATTTCTTTTAACAAAGTTAATGCCTCTAAGTAATAATTTAAACTTTTGGTTAAAGAATCGTTATAAGAGTAGAGTGTTCCTAAATTTATAAGGGTAGTGGCAATGTTTTTTTTATCGTTAAGCAATTTGTCTATGGCCAAAGCTTTAAAATGGTATTCTTCTGCTTTTGCAACCTGATTTTGTTCAGAATATACGGTAGCTATATTTCGATACTGAGTAGATATGACGTGTTTATCAGTTATCGTTTCTGAAATTTTTAATGCCTTAAAATAATAATTTAATGCTTTAGGCAAATCTCCTTGTGCATCATACACTGTTCCTATGTTGCCCAAATTTGTAACAACACCTAATTGATTTCCTAGTTTTTCAAATGCAGCTAAAGATTGAAAAAATGCTTCTAAGGCTTTAGGATAATTTCCCTTCATTTTATATACTAAACCCAAAGAACTTAAAGCTTTAGCCGCACCAGACTTGTAATTTATGTTGGTTGAAATTTCAAGCGCTTTATTTTCATAGAACTGGATAGAATCTAATTGATTAGCAGCATAAAATACTTCGGCTTTTTTTTGAAGTTCTTTTACTGCATTTGTGTCATTTTGCGAGAAAATAACACATGTAAATAACGTAAATACAAATAGTAACAATAATCTAAATTTCATACTGCAAATTAGCAATATAATACAGATATAAAAAAGAGAATTACATTCTATCCATGTACCAATTCAACTCTTTTTCCATTTTTTTATAACGAAAAATAGTGGTAATAATTTGTTGTAAGCGCATAAATGCAGTTTCACTTTTTACTACATAGTCAAAAGCTTTATGGTGCATGCAATTTATGGCTACATCAATTTTATCTTGAGATGATAACATAACTACCGGAATATCAGGATTAAATTCTTTTATTTTATCTAATGTTTCTAAACCATTCATAGCATTTTTATCAATGCCGTCTAAATGATAATCTAAAATAATTACATCGGGGCAAGTTGGCAAATTTTCAACGCAAAGTTCGCCTGTAGCAAATGTTACAACCGTAAATACGGTGTATTGCAGAAACTCAATTTCTAATGATTTTAAAAAAAGAGGGTCATCATCTACTAAGAAAATTTTTATTTTT
>CAIXZI010000081.1 GCA_903923915.1 uncultured Bacteroidota bacterium | reverse complement strand
CAATCAATAACCTTTACTATAAAAGATACATCCAACGTTGCTGCTTGGAATTGGGATTTTGGTGATGGAGTAATAGATAGCACATCTGTTTCTCCTATATCACATACCTATAATTTTCATCCGCCAAGCGGAAGCACCAATGTTCAGTTAGTTCTTTATAGTCCTGGCTTAACTTGTAATTCAACAGCATCTCATCCCATAAACATACAACAGGTTATTGCTAATTTTAATAGAAACCTACATAACGAATTACTTATAACAGATACTGCACATTGTGTAGGGTCTGCTGATACATTTACAAACACATCTACTGGCGCTGATACTTACGGATGGAATTATGGCGATGGAAGTGCCGTAAATACAACTACGCTATCACCGCAACATCAATACACCGTTGCAGGCGTTTATAATGTGGAGCTTTTTATAAAAAACAATGCGTCGGGTTGCGTAGATACACTCATTAAAAAAATGTATATCTATCCAGCGTTTAGTGTAACAGCAACAGGCGATACTATTTGCCAAGGTTCTATAGCACAACTTAACTCAAGCGCAGCCACTTCGTATAGTTGGAGTCCGGCAGCAAGTTTAAGTTCTGCTACTATTGCAAATCCTACTACATCGCCCAATGCTACATCCACATTTTCGCTTATGGCAAGTGATGTGAATGGCTGTAAAGATAGCGTTACCGCTGTAGTATATGTAATACAACCTCCTACTACAATTACATGGAGCACATCAATTGTTGTTGGTCAAACAGTAACTTTGCCAGGCAATCAGGTAAATGCAGGTTATACCTATACATGGAGTCCTGTAGATAATTTAAGTTGCATTCATTGTCCGGAACCTGTATTTAGTGGAACGGTTGATGCACATTATACCGAAACTATTGCAGATGTGCGCGGATGTTTTACCGGACAATCTACTTTTTACGTAGAAGTTAAACCTCTGGCTTCTATTGATGTACCAACTGCTTTTACACCTAATGGCGATGGTACCAATGATATTGTTTATGTGGATGGATGGGGAATTAAAACCTTGCAATACTTTAAAATTTTTAACCGTTGGGGCGAACTTGTTTTTGAAAGTAACGACTTAAAAGTAGGTTGGGATGGCGTATATAAAGGCGTGCCACAAAACATGGAAACATACGTGTATGAAGCGAGTGCAATACCTTACATAAGCGATAAGCCTATAACTAAAAAAGGGTACATTAAATTATTGAGGTAATAATAACCACAAATTATGTTAAGATGCTTGGACTATGAACTAATAGCACATACATTTATAACTAATTAATTTTAAAATAATAAATCAAACTATAACGCAATGAATAAAATAAAAACAAGCAAAATTCTTATTCCGGTAGATTTTTCTAAAACATCTTTAAATGCGGTTAAGTATGCAGCTTTTATGGCGCAATACACCAAAGGAGAATTGGTATTAGTGCACGTGCAAAACAAAAACGATTTACTGGATATTATTATGCCGGCCGTTAAACTAAAAGACATTTCGGTAATAACTGATTTTTTAGCTGAGAAACTTGAAAAAATTGCCGCTGATATTAAAAAAAGATACGGCATTAAAGTAAGCACCTTTATTTCTACCGGACATATTACATCAGAAATTGTGGCTATGGCCGAAGAGACCAAATCAACCCTTATTGTAATGGGTACACATGGTAAAGATTCTGACAATGGTTTCTTTTTAGGAAGCAATGCTTACCGTGTACTTACCAAAGCTGACATTCCCGTAATGACTGTACAAACAGCAGCAGAAAAATTAGGTTTCCAAAATATATTACTACCAATTGATAGCTCCCATCACTCTCGTCAAAAGGTAGATTCGGCCATACACATGGCTAATGTATTTGCCTCTCACTTACATGTTATTGGCGTGCTTCACAGTGGCGAAAAAGGCGAAGAAAACTACAAGTACAAAATGGAAACCATTATGGAGCAAATTAAAAAATTAGCTGCCAAAAAAAATGTAACCTGCACCAGCGATATACAATTTGCCGATAACCGCTCTAAAAAAACACTTGCTTACGCTAAAAAAGTAAAAGCAGACCTTATCATAGCCATGACAGATCAGGATGCAGAATTTTCAAGTATTGTGTTAGGTAACTACATACACCAACTTACTAATCATAGTAAAATACCTGTACTATCTATACCACCCGAAGTTAACCCGCAGTTAATAAGTGGTGCTATTGGCGGTTTAGAGTATTAAACTAATTTGGGCGTTACTGCAGATTTAGCGAATCTTTATTTTATTTGGTTTTGCATAAATGCTGAAAAAGCATTTTAAATAAAAACGATACGCTAATCCCTGATGCAAAAACTACTTGCCCGTAATTTTAATTTCGGTACGGCGGTTTTTGGCTTTATTCTCTGTGGTTGTATTAGGTAATAAAGGCTTAGCGTCGCCATAACCTTTGTAACTTAATCTAATAGCTGCAATACCCGCTTTTACTGCATAATCGTAAACAGCCTTAGCACGGTTTTGTGATAATAATTGATTTGCTTTTTTGTTACCATCGCTATCGGTATGCCCGCTTATTTCAATTTTAATGGTTTTATTTTTAGTTAAAAAGGTAACCAACTTATCTAACTCTGTTTTCGATTCTGGTTTTAAATCAAATTTATCTACATCAAAAAAAACATTTTTAAGTTCTATCGAAACACCTGTATCTATTGGTTGCAAGGCTATATTTACTAAAAAAGGTTTGTCATAATCAACCACTACATCTTTCAAACTAAAGTTATCCGAATAAAATAAATACCCCTCTTGGTTTACATTCATTAAATAATTTTTTTGCGTAGGTAGTACCACTAAAAAATCTCCGGTTGAGTTTGAAAATGCGCGTGTAATAGGCTGCTGTGTTTCTAAATCAAAAATATCTACATTGCTTTGTAAAGGTTGTTTTGTTTTTGCATCAATAACTTTTCCTTTTACATACATTATATTTGATGGTCTTACATCTGCAGGTAATTCAAATTGGTATAAATCTAAACCACCATATCCACCTTCTCTGTCAGACGCAAAATAAGCCAACCTACCAGCAGCATCCACTAATAAACTGTTTTCATCATTGTAGGTGTTTATCGGGTAACCTAAATTAATAGGTTGCCCCCAGTTTCCATCGGCTTGTTTTTTGCTCATGTATATATCTAAACCACCCATTGTTTCAGGGTGCCCATCTGATGTAAAATATAAGGTTTGATTATCAGGATGTATGTAAACAGATTCTTCTCTGCCGGATGTGTTAATATTAGGGCCAAGTTTTACAGGCATTGAAAATTTTCCATTATCATCAACCTGACTAACATAAATATCTTGATTTTTAACGCCCTCTCTGCTAACCATTCCACGCACAAAATAAAGTGTTTTTCCATCTGATGAAAAAGATGGCTGAGTTTCCCAATTAGCTGTATTTACAGGTGGGCCAACGTTTACAGGGTTTGTCCATTTACCACTGTTTTTTTGCGAAAAGAAAATATCACAACTTCCTAAACCTTTACGAGAAGGATCGCCATAATCTCCATACATGTTTATACAGCTTGCAAAAAACATATAATTTCCATCAGACGAAATACTTGGGGCACCTTCGTTACCATTGCTATTTATTTCAGTAAGCGGAACAGATGCTTGCCACACATCATTACTTTTTTTACTCATAAAAAAATCTTCTTGCGCTGCCGCGCCTTTCATTCTATAATTACGTGTAAACACAAATGTTAAACCGTCTGCTGTAATAGATGGAAAATACTCATAGTCTGCAGAGTTTACTCCCGCACCCATATTAACCGGCTTAAATGGCTTGGGATGTTTAAGGGCTTCAGATGCAAATTGTGCCGATTTTAAATAAGCTTGTGCTTGCTCTTTTAACAACGGACTAACCCTTTCGAATTTTAGAAACTGTTGTAAATTTTTTCCGGCATCATCGTACAAACCGGTTTCAAACTGAGCCAAAGCAATATCATAAAAACATTTCGGAAAAAACTTTGCATTAATATTTATAGCTTGCTGAAAATGATTAATTGCTTCTTTATTTTTATTTTGCTCCATGTATAAATAAGCAATGGCAATATGAGGTTCAACAAATGCTTTATCTTCTTCAATGGCCTTTAAAAAATTCTTTTCGGCATCTACATCCTTATGAAATTCGTAATTTTTTTTTCCTTCTTCTAAATGCTTAATAGCTTTTTTATTGGTAGAAGTATATGTGCCCGGAGGCATATTCTGTTGTGGAAAAAGATAAGTACAAAACAAAAAGTTTAACGTTAAAAGAAAAATTAGTTTTTTCATCTCGATAAATATTTTTGAGTTTCTGCTGCTGGTAGTTTTTTACCATCTTTAAATACAGTTATAAAAGCATCCGTAATTCCTAATGAAACTACTTCGTCTTTTAATTTTTGTGCAAAACGAGCCTCAGTAAAAGAACCTAATGTGTAAATATATATATCATTTGCCTGTACAAATTTAATTGGCCATGTTTTTACCTTAAGCCATGTATCGGCAATTTGCTGAGGTACTTGTTTACGATACGCGCCTATTTGCACTTTAAAAGTTATACCTTCATCATTTGCTTTAACGCCATTATCAGCAGTTGGTGCAGGGCTTTCAGTAACCCCATTACTAAAAGGTTGTATGCCGGTTGTATTATTTTCAGGTGCAAGATTTGTATTTGCAGGTTGTGTATTATTATTTACCGGTTGTGGTGCAACTGCTTCTCCCGGAAATATAATTGGTTGTTGTGTTGGGAATTGAATTTTATCTACAGAAATTTTATCTATAGCATCGGTAATTTTAATGCGTTGTCCGTTTAGGTAAGCACTTACAAATGCATCACTAATGCCAAGTGCATTTACTTTACGACGGTCGGTTTTTACTAAATCCAAATCGCTATAAATACCAGCTGTGTAGCGATAATTACCATTGGTTAATTGCTCGCGATAAATTGGTTTTAAGTTACCTAATTGCGTGTTGCTTACATTGTTTGTATATACGCCAATTTGTATGGTAAATAATAAACCGTTTACGGCCGTTAAATTACTTGATTGTACAGGCTGTGCATTTTCTGCAACCACATTTGTTGCTTGCGTATTAGTTGGAACATTGTTATTAGCTGTAATGCCCGCTGTGCTTGTTGCATCTGTATTTACAGGCTCTCCTTTTCGTTTCAAGGTATCTAAAGCATCTGCTAAGTTTACTCTTTTCCCGTTTAGATAAGCAACTACAAATGCATCTTTATAACCTAAGTTTTTTAAATCATTTTTAACGGCATTAGCGTTATTGTATTTATCAAACAAACCTGCCTGATAACGTATAAAACCCTGCGGGGTAGTTTCTCCACCAATAGGAGTTAATCCTTTAAAAGCATCTAATGCAATTGGATTTTTAAATGCGCCTATTTGCACACGAAATACAAGTCCATCAGGTAGTTTTTCATTTAATGGAATTGGATGTGAAGTAGTGTAAGCATTACCTTGTTTTATTTCAAAACCTTTAGTACCTATGTATTTAGTGGCTTCTGTGCTTCCTTCATTTGCTTTAACCGGGGTTTCATTATTGGTGTTTGTATTCTGATTGTTTTGTGCCGTATTATTATTTTGACTTTGATTTGCATTGTTTGTAGCAGCTACTTTATTTTCATTAATTGTTTTTTGATTTGCTGCCAAAGTTTGTTTTAAAGCTGCGCGCTTGCTTTGCAATGTTTTTATAGCTGCAGTAATTTTATTTTTTTGTGTAGGAGATGTTGCAGCCACTTCTTCTTGTTTTTTCTGTAATATTTCTGCTTCGACTGTTTTAATGTAATTAGAAATAATTCCGTCTTGCTCTTTTAAATTTTCAGGAGAAGACCCTTGAGCTTGCGCTGCATTTAATTTCTCATCATATTGAGTTGCATTTGTTTTAAACGTTTCAGAATACGGCGCATATTTATCGGTAGAAGCATTGTTGTTGCTTACAGCTTCATTAGATGCATTATTTATTGCTGTGTTGTTTGATGTAACTGCTCCCGTTTTATTTGTAAAAACAACTTCTATATTATCTGCCGTTTTTTTATCCAGCGTTTGTGTGTAGGCTTCTGCTTCTTGTTTTTTAGATTCGGCAAAACTGCGTGTGCTTGAAGCAATTTCTTGCAAAGAATCTGCTTTTGTTTTTAGTGTGTTGCCACTCAATTCAAGCTTTTCTGCTTGCGCTAATTTATCTTGCTTTTCAATGCCATCAGGTAATGCAGCGGCATCTGTTTTTAATTGCTCGGCGCGTTTTAAATTTTCTTCAGCTTTGTTTTTATATAAATCTGTTTGGTTTTGCTGCTTGGTTGCTTGTTCATTGTATTTTTCAGTTTCTTTCTGTAAAGCATTATATTGCTTGTATTCCGGCGTACTCTTAATTTCAGTTATTTGTTGCGAACTTAAATTGCCAGCTGTTTGATTTTCGTTTGGAGTAACCGTGTTATTAATTACGGCATTTGTATTATTAGCATTCTCTTGCGTCTGCGTATTATTTACTTGTTGGTTATTTTGTGTTTCATTGTTGGTGGCTGCAATCGTGTTACTTGACACTGCATTTTCATTTGCGTTTTGTGTTTGATTATTTTGCACTTCATTATTAGTAGATGCCGCTGTATTTACAGACTCTGTGTTTATAGTTTTGTTTTCTGGAGTAT
>CAIXZI010000080.1 GCA_903923915.1 uncultured Bacteroidota bacterium | reverse complement strand
TGATAAAAAAGGGGTAAACTTTAAACCTTTTTATTTTTAATTTTTTTAGGATAAAATACTGTTTTTAACAGATACCTTATTTTTTTAGTATAAACACCTCTTTTTTTTTGGAAGTTTAAAAACTTTGTTTACTTTTAACCAACAAAATTATAATGAAATTGAAAAATTAGCGAATACATTAATAAATAAATAATTATGAGAAAAATAAAATTACCATTATACACCTTAGCTTTATGTTTAAGTTTATTAGGCTTTGTAAATAGAGCAAAGGCGGCAAGTACATTTACACTTACAGCAGGGGCAGACCCTTCTGCTTTAGCCAGTTGGATAAAATCACCGGGAGGCACTAATCCTGCAAATTTTACAACTGGAAGCCAAACATTTCAAATTGGTGTAACGGCAGGTGCAATTTCTTCTGCAGCTATTTGGACGGTTAGTGGTGGTGGCTCAAAAGTTGTAATTGTTTCAGGAGGAACTTTGTCTGATAATTCAACTCATAGCTTATCATTAGTAGCTCTTACTGTTCAAAACGGAGGAACACTTGTTTTAGCTAATAATAGTTTTTCGCTCGGAACTTTTATTATTCAGTCAGGTTCTACCGTAAAATTTTCAGGCACAGGTACGCAAACCATTCCTACAGGAACATATTATAATTTAATTATAGCAGGCACGGGTACTATTAATGATGGTGGAGATGTAATTGTATCTACTTCTTTAACTCTTAATTCAGGCTGTGCATTAACTTTAAACGGAGCTGAATTAGATATAAATGGCACCATTTCGGGTGCAGGCACCATTACAGGGGATAATACAGCAGTTATAACAGTTAGTTCAGCTGGAAGTGTAGGTACTTTAAGTCTTACTACAGGAAGCGCTATTTTAAATGAACTTCAAATACAATCTGGTTCTGTTACACTTGGCAATGATTTATTGATAAGTGGGGGAGGTAGCGGCAGTATATTTGACCAATCTGGAGGTTCTGTTTCCTTAAATGGGCATACGTTAACTTTAGATACTGATTGCGATGCTAATTTTGGTGGCTCGAGCTCAAATGTTATTACAGGCTCAAGTACTTCAGCATTAGTAATTAATAGTATTTCTTCTTCAGGCGGTGTTGTAGAGGCAAATGATTTATTTATGGATCAAACAACAACGGGTTCAACTAACATTTTAAGTACTTTAACTTTAAATGGCAACCAAACACTTACAATTGGTAATACATTAAATATAATAGATAGTATTGTACCAAAAGCAGGTACAATAGCAAGTGGAGGCAATGTGAATTTAGTGTTTTCTAGTGCAACAAAAACCGGGCGTGTTGGTGTAATGAATGCTACAGGCGCTATTACCGGCAATGTAACCTCTGCCATACAACGCCCTGCCGGAAATACAGATTGGGTTTTAATGGGGTATCCGGGTATTGTTCCTGCTGCTAGTAATTTTACAGTTTATCAAGGTCAATTTCCTATGGAGTGCTCAAGTTGTCCTGATGGATATTCTCAAAGTTTTACTTCAGTAGATTATTGGGATGAAACAACTGGATTAGATTTTAGTGGAGCAACAGGATATACTGAAATTGGTAATACTACTGATCCTATGAGTAATGGCGTAGGATATTGGTTTTATATGGGGCAAACAAATGGCACTACTGTAGCTATTCCTATAACTGTTACAGGTACAGCGCAAAGTGCTGCCGGTAGTGGAATTAGCATGCCGCTTACAGCAAATCATACAGGGTATAATTTATTAGCTAATCCTGTTCCTTCACCAATTTCATGGACTGCTCTAAGGGCAGGAAATGGAAATGTATCTACGACCTATCAAGTTTATAGTCCAAATTACCCCGGTGGTGCTAACTATACTACTTGGGATGTAATAACGGGTGGAGATGGCTCTGGTTTATTATCAGACATAATAGTTCCTGGACAAGGGTTTTATGCGGTAGCTTCGGCTAATACAACTTTAACTCTTTTTGAAGGAGCTAAAAGAAGTGGTGGTTCTCAAGGCTTGGTAAAGTTGGCTAATCCAACTGTTCAATCAACGGGAGTTAATTATTTTAAATTATATGTAACAGGTAGCAATAATCAATTTAATAGTGCAACGTTTGAGTTTAATACAAATGCAGTATCCGGACAAGATGTGTATGATGCTCAAAAACTACCTTCGGGAGTAGCAGGGGCGTTAACTGTTTCTTCAGCTGCTTACGGACAAGATTTAGCTATAAACGCTTTGCCTGCACTAACACAAAATTATTCTATTCCTGTAAAAATGACTACCGGCACAACAGGGTCTTATCAAATAAGCCCTGCTGATATGCAACACATGCCTATGGGTGT
>CAIXZI010000079.1 GCA_903923915.1 uncultured Bacteroidota bacterium | reverse complement strand
GGCATTAAATATAAAAAAGATGAAGCAGGCAAGGAACAAATCAAAAGCCCTCGCAGAAGTTGGTGGGGCAAAGAAGCAGACTGCGACGACTTTAGTGTATTTGTTTCCTGCCTATTAAGCAATTTAAACGTACCTCATTTATTTCGGATTGCCATGTATTCAGAAGAAGAAGGCTATCAACATATTTATCCTGTTGCAATTGCACCCGACGGAACAGAAATTATTATCGACTGTGTGCTTGAAAGATTTAACAGGCAAGTACCCTACATTAAAAAAATAGATAAAAAAATGGAATTACAATTTTTAGATGGTATTGGAGATGAATACCAAAATATAAATGGCATAGATGCCGACGATTTACTTAGGGGAGATTTAGGGCAGTTAGGCAAACACGGTAAATTTCTTAAAATTCTGAAAAAAGGTTTACACGCTTTAAATAAAGCTAATCCCGCAACTGTTTTATTGCGAGCCGGTATTTTGCTTTGCATGAAACTAAATATTTTAAAGGTAGGCAGTAATTTACGATACACCTATTTGACGGACGATCAGGCTAAATCTATGAGAATTGATATGCCACGACTTGCCAAAATGAAAAAGGTAAGGGAAAAATTAGAGAAGATATTTTACGGTGCAGGTGGAGAAGAAAAGAATTTAAAAAAAGCCATCTTAAAAGGAAAAGGCAACCATGACAAAGCCGTTCCCTTATCAGGCTTGGGTAGTGTTGACATGGAAGAATATACTACCATGCACTCGCCCGCTCAAATATTAGGCGCAGAAATTTACAACAGCGAATTAGCGGGCTTTGAAGAAATAGGTTCATTAGGTATAGAGCCTGCAAGTGGTAGCGCCATTGCAGTTGCTATGACTGCTATAACAACCTTAGCCGCAATTATTAAAAAAATTGGTTCTTTAAAACCAAAAGGAGGCAGTTCATCCGGAGAGGCTGCTGACGGAAGTGAAACTGCTACACCAGATAGCAGCGACACTAATACAACACCTGCAAGTACAGACAATTCAAATAAGGCAACAACGCCGACCGATGGGGGTGCAAACACAGACACACCTGCCACCGCAACGGGTAAGGCTTCAGGAGATGGTTCTCAAGATGCAGGAAATAACAAGGCGAAAGCCACAACAGGCCCAAACACAGATACCCCAGATACGGCAGATGTTCCAAAAGTTGCAGATGGCAGTACACCAACTGCAACTAATAAAGCAGCGGCTGCACCAACAGGCATTATGGAATGGGCAAAAGCAAATAAACCCGCAGCAATTGCCATAGCTGCTGCGGTTATAAGTCTTCTTGGTTATGGAGCTTATAAATTAAACAGTCATGGCGATGCAAAAGCAATTTCAGGCGTTCCGAAAAAGAAAAGCAAAACAGGAACAAATGAAAATGAGAAACTCGGAAAAATAAAAATACAAAAGCTAAGGTAGTTTGATGTTCAAATTGAAATAGCTAAACAGTCAGAAATAAAAACACCTTAAAAAAACAAACAAATGCCAGAAGAAGAAGAAAAAGGGAAAAAGTCTAAAGACACTCCCAAACATATCCTTCAAGAGATGCCCACGTTAGACAATGCTAAAAATACGCTTATAAAATCTGTAACACAGATTGGATTAACCGTAGTTGGCGGAACTGTATTAACAACACTCTTAGGGAAACCGTCTTTTTTGTTAGGGGCAAGTCTTGTAGGCGCAGGCAACTATAAAGAGATTTCTTGGTTAGCACCTTTAGGAACAGGCATGATGGCATCTGCTTTAATGCAACCCGAAGAACCAACCAGTACAACGCCTTTTAGTTGGGCTGATGAACAAGTTAAAATCAAAAAACGTTTTGTCGGTTTAAAAGAATCCTTTATGAGCAAAACATATCTGGATAAAGTTTTTACTTCAACAACATCATCTCCAAGCACAGGAGGTAACAAATCTTCACAACGAACAATCGAAAGTGGAAACGCCAGCGAAGAGGATGGAAACGTAAACGGTATCGACGATTTGTCAAGCGATACAGAAACCCTCGATAAAATAGAACAACAACTGATAGCTTCCGCTCGTGAGTTTCAAAAGAAACAAAACGACAAACAGGTACAAGGCGTAGAGCCTGACCTGATGGGGCTAAATGATGAAGTAGATTTTACCCATATGTGATTGCAAGCGCATAAAAGAAAATCAGTTTATCATATCCTAAAAGAGAGATAAAAAAGTTCAACCCACTTCTTGAATAACAAAACAAGCACATGCCTTCAAAAGCATGTGGTGGGGAAACTTTTTTCTAAAACAAAAAAATAAATCATTTAAAAAAACAAAACATGGACAACAACATCGAAAACGCACTCGAATCCGAGTTCACCAATTCAGGTGATTTACTTGGGGTTGATGATGCGATGAGCGGAGAGTTGACAGAGTATTTGGGCAGGCTTAATCCTTACCACAAAGCGGTAGCGGTTAAAAAGCTTTCAAGCAAACCCCCAGGTTCTCGTGGCTCACGTGCAGAGTTTGAGAAGTTCTTTAAAGAGCTTCCCAAAGATGTAAAAAACGGATTACTGAAAGGTGATTTACGTTTAGCTGATTACACCATTTATTCTGTAAAAGCAATAAACGGTAGTAAAACTATCAAGTTATTTGAAACACAAGATGCAAAAGAAACCGGTATTCGCAACATTGATAAAGCGAAACTGGATAAAAACTTTGTGTTCATTGTGAGCGGTATCTACTTATTTGCAGGCGTGTCAGCAGACATTAATGACAAAGACAAGTTAAAAGCTACTGATTTCAAAAGCGTGATAAACTTCCCTGCGATTGCCAACGGAGAGTTTTCATTGAAAGCCAATAAAAAACAAATCATTCCTGAAGGTAATATGGTTCGCAAGTTCATAACCGACAACGACCATACCTGTCCTTTAGGCTACTTCAAATTAGATAACCCACGCTTGATAAAAGATGATGAGTTGATTGAGTTTGTGGTAGAGTTAGGCACAACCTTAGGCTTAGACCCTAATACCGTGCTATACGTTGGTTTGAACGGAACAGGTACAACTCCATAAACACATCGTGCAATAAAATAAAAGCCCGACCAAAATTTCGGTCGGGCTTCTATAAAGCACATAGGGTTAAACTAACTAATCACAATAATAAGAAAAAAATGGCACGAAGTAAAATCATAAAAGAGTATGTAGATGTACAGATAACATCTGCTAACGCCACCTTCAAAGCAAACTTTGAAGTGGATAAACATGCTGCCCTTATCATAGGCATTGCCATCAGTTCCAACTTTGATGACCTACTTTATTACAGAGGAAGCCAGCGTATCAGCATCAACGAAATGGAAATCTATCCTGAAGAATACGAAAGCAAAATGCTTTTGCAGGTATTAAATGTTTCGGTAAACGAACGCATCATAAAATTAGGCGAAGATATTTTGCCCGGCAACAGGCAGGTAGAAATTGACTACAAAGACAGCGACCACCCCGCTACCAATTTTCAACCATACCGTGTGCGCCTGTATGTGTACAGCAAATTACAAGATTAAAAAAATGGAACAAGTTCGGCATATAAAATACGTGGTAAAAGTAATCAGCATTACTAAAGCTGCTCAGAAAATTCATTTTACCGTGAGGCATCCTGAAAATGCAACTTGTTTAAGCGGTATAGCCATAACAGCAACTTGTTATGTAAGGAGATTGATTAACCGTGATATGGTAACAAGAACGGTTAATGATATGACAGGTTTTTTATCACTGGCTATTCCAAATAAAGGAGATGTTTTTTACAGCGATCATATCAAAATTGAAACAGATAATTTTTTGGATAAAACAGAGCAGCTTACCCGTTCTATTTTATTAGGACAAAAATTTGAATTTGCCGGTAAAAGGGCTGAGTATTTCGATACCGAAATGCCTATCACAGATGCGCTGATGGAAGGCTATTATGAAGATGTTTCTTCAGGGAACAATACAAGTATTGTTTTCAATTCAACTCCAAGATTAGATATAAACCTTCAATTACCCACGCTTCAACAAGTACGTAATCCTGTAGCGAATTATAAAGTAAGGCTTTACCTGCGCTATGTGATGCACGAAAAAGAAATCCCACAAATATCATCGCCATGCAAGTAGAATTTGCACTTGATTATATACCACGCCGCATGAAAGAGATGGGTTATGAAAATAATTACATCACAAGGTGGAGGCACTTTCAGTTGGAAGGTACAGCCTCTATGCGCATAGATGCCGACAACGAATATTTTTTACTCATAAGCCCCGATGTAAATGTAAGTGTACGCAGCAAGTTCGGTGTATATGATACAACTGATATAGGCATCAATGAAATGCAGTACGAACACAGGGGGAAAATAGATGTTACCAATCATAACAACACCGTAACTCTGATTTTATTCATTCAGATAATACCAACTCATAAAAAATAAAAATCATGTCAGCCACAGGAACCAAACACGAAAATTATGAATCAGGCAAAATAAAATTGCTGTATCATTTAGTGGAAACCGCTTTTGCGACTGAGCAAAAACAGGATTATGAAATTTTAGTGGATGGGTATAAAGTTGTGCCAAGAAATAATGACCCTGAAAAGTTTTATGACTATGATGATTTTATCAACTCAGATACGCAGACAGTTACCATTATCATGTTCAAAAAAGGTTCAAAGAGCAACGACAAATATTTTTATCACATCAAAGGCATACCCAATCAAAACGAAAGTTTATCGGGCATACCCGAAGGTATGACTGCAACGGAATACGAAGCCAAACAAAAAGAAAAATTGTTGCGTGAGATACGCTTTGATGAACTGGAAAAAGAGAATGCAAGCCTAAAAGAAAATATTACTGCCAAAGAAAACGAGATTAAGGAACTCAATAAAAATTTTGATGAATTAAAAGCAGGGAAGCTTTTAAGCATGAGCGAGATTGGTACAAATGTACTGATGGGCATTTTATCAAACCCAAGCATACAAAAGAAATTTCCTGTGTTAAATGGTTTATCAGGCACACCGCCACAAACACAACCCGAAACTGCACAAGAAGAAAATGCAAGTTTTAAACGTAAAGGAGAGCCGAGCCATGAAGAAGAAGAAAGCGAAGAAGAAGGTTTAACAGAAGAAGACCGCCGTTATTTAATTCTTATACGTGATTTACAAATACGCCTAACTAAATTTCAATTAACGGCAGTCATGCACATTTTAGATGTATTAACGAAATACCCTATTGCTATCGGTTCTACTCAAAAACACCTGAATAATTTTTTAGGAAGCAGGATAAATAACCCAGACCAACCATGAAAAAATTTGAATATGATATTTCCGTACCTGCTGAAAACCAGACGGAAGCCGACAAAAAAATGAAAGCACTAATCAGCATAGTAAATAAGTTAACTGAAAAAGAGCTAACCAAAATTGCTGAAGTGGTAAACAACCCCATTCAGCTTGCCATCATTAAATCAAAACTTTTATAAAAAATGGCTCAAGCAATTGCACCATATAATTCTTCTGTAATCATACCTGCTAAAACAGGTTTGAATGATACCGATAAAACACTTATCCGTATCGGTGCTTATACCGTGGGGTCGGCTCTATTGGGTTGGGGAATATTTATAGGTGTAAGAACTATCATCAGGCATTATGTAGCCAACAAATCAGAAAGTAAATCACTTAATGACGGCAGCGCAGAAAACCTTGCCAAAAGACTAAAAATGGCTTTTGATAATAATGGTCTATGGGGTACTGATGTAGAACAGGTAAGAAGTGTTTTCATGGATATTCCGAGTAAGGCAGCTTTTAAAAGTGTATGCGATGAATATAAAAGACAAGTGCATAAGAACATGATTACTGATTTGACAAGCGAATTAACCGATGGCGAATACTACGAGATGCAAAACATCTTGGCGGCAAAGCCCGATAAAACAGGCCAGCAAAAAAGTTTTGATGAAAGCGAAGCTGCCACCTATGCCAAACGATTAAATGCAGCGGTTAATTATAAAGTAGTCGGCTTTATTCCCGGTACGGATGAAGATGCCATACGACAAGCATTAACTGAAATACCTACCAAGGCTGCTTGGGAATTGGTAAGGTCGGCTTATCTAAAATTATACGGTGTAAGTGTAGATGATGATTTGGATGGCGACTTAGGCGTGTTTGATTTTTCTTGGAGAGATATGATACAGGCAAAACCTTAAAAATTTTACAAAATGGAAAACGAAGCAGATAAAAAGAAAAAAAAGATAACACACATACTGATTGGTAGCAGTATAGG
>CAIXZI010000078.1 GCA_903923915.1 uncultured Bacteroidota bacterium | reverse complement strand
GCACTATTAATCCAAAACATATATTCTTTACGACGAGAGAAATTCATGTTTTCATAATCCTGCAAAATCCCGTGCTTTGAAAACGCTTTTTTTACATCAGCAGGAATAGGAATGATTTTATCTTTTGTAACCAATAGTTTTTTGCCTGCTTTATTATTATCGACAGCTTCAAATAAATAGGTTAATAAAACATCTTCGTTAATTTCTTTTACATCCGTATATCTAAGGTGACGGTTATGTAAACTTCCTTCGTTGTGTTGAAGAATTTTCTTTTTATCTTTTAATAAAACTCCCTGAAAGAAAACAAAGTTTACAAACTTTTGATGGGCTGCAAAACCACAAAGCATTCCGTTACAATAATAATTAGGTCCCCATTTCCAATCTTCGATAATACCAACATCAGCCTTTAAAGCAATGCCGCGTAATTTCTGACAGATTTTTTTACTCCACGTAGGTAAGGCTTCTATGTAATTATCAATTTCAACCGAAGCATTTGGGTTATGCTTTGTTTTAGCCATGCTTAGTGCAGCGAATTAATTTTAGTTGCAAATCTTTTAAGCATTACCAACTGCCCTACTACCATGGCTATACTTAATAGAATAAAAACGACACTAATATCGACTGTCAAATCTAATGAATAGTGCATGACTACCACCGCAAAAGCATTGTTACAAAAATGTGCAATAATAGAAACCCACAAATTTTGTGTGATAAAATATAAGTATCCCAACACAATACCTAAAAACATGCGTGGTATAAAACCAAAAAATTGCAAGTGAAATGCGCTGAATAGAATGGCTGTGATAACAATAGCTACATGCACATTTACTTTATTTTTAATCAGCATTTGTTGTAGCAAACCTCTAAAAAATATTTCTTCGCTAAGGGCAGCCATAAACGCCATAACCAATAAATTAATTACTAAGCCACCTATAGATTTATCTTCAAAAAATAATAACGTAATTTTTTCTGCTTCGGTTTCTTTAAGGCGCATCCAGTTTTCTATAGAACTCATGCTTGCAGGCAAGTGTATTAAATGGTTCCAGCTTTCTAAACCACTAACGGCAGGCAGGGCAAATAAAATAGTAGCTGCAGCAGTTAATATATAATAAAAATGCGGCGTAGCACTCATGTTTAAAAAAGCACTTCGTTCATCGCGCATAAAACGACAAAAAATTGTAGCAGGTAAAATAAACAGTATGGTAGTTAAAACCACCTGCATAGCTTTTAACAAATTGATGTCTTTAACGGTAGTTGGCATTTGGGATGCACCTCCGTTTTCAGCCAACATCATTACAAAGCATAAAATAAAGTAAGCCAGTACGGTAAATAAATCCCATCGGTCTTTAAAAGTAGTTGTGTTCATATTTATAGTTACGAATAATACCCTACGAATATACAAATGTATCAGGCTTCAAATTCGTATATTCGTACAAAATTTGTTGTTCGTATAGTTGTGGTAAAAATAGGAAATATAGAATTAGGAGAGTTCCCTCTTTTATTAGCACCTATGGAAGATGTGAGTGATCCGCCATTTAGATATGTGTGTAAGCAAAACGGTGCCGACATGATGTACACCGAATTTATATCTTCTGAAGGACTTATACGCGATGCTATTAAGAGCCGCAAAAAATTGGATATTTTTGATTATGAGCGTCCGGTAGGCATACAAATTTTTGGCGGAGATGAAGATGCTATGGCCATGAGTGCTAAAATTGTTGATGCTACTAACCCAGATGTGGTTGATATAAACTTTGGTTGTCCGGTTAAAAAAGTAGTGTGCAAAGGCGCTGGCGCAGGTGTTTTAAAAGATATTGAACTAATGGTTCGCTTAACTAAAGCGGTTATAAAATCTACCACAAAACCGGTTACGGTTAAAACACGTTTGGGCTGGGATGAAAAGTCTATCAATATTATGGAGGTTGCCGAACGCTTGCAAGATATAGGTGTGCAGGCATTAAGCATACACGGGCGTACCAGATCTCAAATGTATAAAGGTAGTGCCGATTGGACCATGATTGGCGCCGTAAAAAACAATCCCCGAATTAAAATACCCATTTTTGGTAATGGAGACATTGAAACACCCGAACAAGTGCTTGACATGAAAAACAAACACGGTGTTGATGGTATTATGATTGGCCGCGCCAGCATTGGTTATCCATGGATATTTAATGAAATAAAACATTTTGCTAAAACAGGCGCGCACCTTGCGCCGCCTACCATAGCAGACCGTGTAGAAGTTTGCAAAACACATCTCCTGAAATCGGTTGAGTGGAAAGGCGAGAAACTGGGCATTGTAGAAATGCGCCGCCATTATACCAATTACTTTAGAGGCTTAGATCATTTTAAAGAAACCCGCATGATTTTAGTTACCTCAGATAGTTTGCCTCAATTAATTGATACCATTGAAGGTATAGCACCGCGTTATGAAATGCAGGGTGCTTAGTTTGTTTATTCAACATCAAAGCTGCCTAACACAAAACTTATTTTTTACTTTAATTGCAAATAAATCAATAAGCCCGCGGCAACCGTCATAATTATTAATGCTATGAATCCTAAAATATTTGTTACAGGTCCATTTACAAATTCACCCATTATTTTTTTATTATTTGAAATGTGAAGAATTATTGCAATTAATACCGGGGCAGTAATTCCATAAAGTATTGCGGTATAAATAAGCGCTTTAATGGGTGAAATACCAATATAATTTAAAGAAAGACCCAGCAAGAGAGAAATTGCAATTATGACGTAAAAACCTTTTGCTTCATGAAATTTTTTGTCAAGACCTTGCTCCCAACCAAAAGTTTCTGTAAAAATATACGAAAGAGAACCACTAAGAACAGGTATTGCAATAAGTCCTGTTCCAATAACCCCAATCGCAAAAAGCAAATAGGCCAAATTACCTGCCAATGGCTTTAAAGCCATAGCTGCTTGCTCAACTGTATCAATTTGGTGTACGCCACCTTTAAACAAAACGGTTCCTGTAGTTAGTATGATAAAATACATAACAAAGCCAGAAAAGGTCATTCCAAAATCTACATCTTGTTTAATATCACTAATTAATTTTTTGTTTACTACTAAATGTTTTTTATTTTTCATTTCCTCAACCTCTACTGAAGCTTGCCAGAAGAAAAGATACGGTGAAATAGTTGTACCAAGTATGCCAACCAAAATGGCAATAAAATCTTTGTCAAATTTTATGGTAGGAATAAAAGTTGCTTTAAATATTTCCTTAAAATCTTGTTTGTATAAAAACGGAACAATAAAATAAACCAGCATAACTATGCACAAATATTTTAGAACTGCAGCAATTTTCATGTAGGGTAAATAAATTATTAACCCAAGCAGCAGAACAGTAAAAAATACACTAAAAAAAGTAGCGTCAATAGATGGAAACAATAAATTTCCAACAGCGCCCATTCCAGCAATATCTGCCCCAATATTCATTACAATAGCAGGAAAGCTAAAAATTAACATGAGGTATAAAATTGGTCTTGGGTAATGTTTTTTAAGCGTTCCTGTTAAACCTTGCGATGTAACTAAACCTATTCTTGCACACATTTGTTGAATAGAAGCCATTAACGGAAATGCAACAATAGAAGTCCAAAGAGTTGAAAGGCCATATTGAGCGCCTGCTTGAGAGTATGTGGCAATACCAGATGGGTCGTCATCACTTGCACCAGTAACAAGACCTGGTCCAATTAGTTTCCAAAAACGGTTAAATCTTGATATTTTTTTATTAGGGACAGGTTTGTTCATTTCTATTTTTTGTTTACCCCATCAGCATATTCGCTCGGTAATCCCTTATCAGCAGATTTGATATTTATTTTTTCAGTCACAACTACAAAGTTACATTTTAAAACCCTTTTCAAGTATAAAAAACTGGCAAGTTACCATTCACTTGTTAGTTGATGGTTTTTTAATGGATATAGCAAGCCTAGCAAGCAATACTTTTTTTTAAAAAAGCAATGCTACCCTCCATTGTAAACAAATTAGTTATTATAGCAAGAAATAAACTCAAAGTTTTTATACCGAAGCAAAAAACGGAATTTTTTTTGTCTGTTTTTGATTACCTTTATTTTGTTCATCAGTAATTTTATCCTTAACCCACTTTAATGCTGCATCATACTCATTAAACAATCTCATTTCAGCATTTTTATTTTTTTTATGAAACTGAATTAGAAAATTAGCCAACAACCTGCTTGCCAATGTTGAAATAATCACAGCTTGTGCAATAACATGGGTTTGAAATTTGGGATTAGATGAATGTTCTCTCGCTTCATTTGTTAAGTTAACATAATTATTTGCATCTATTAAAACGCCATACCTGTTGCCTTTTGTTAATTGCATAGGCGCTTCATAATTCTCATCAGATTCAGGAATATCTACCACCGCATTCTCTTTCATCACAATAAAAAGTATATCTTTTTCAAGCATACTAAATGTGCCTGTTTTTGTTTCAATTACTTCCATATTTCTCAAATATAAAAAATCGTTTTATAAAAATCAAAAAAAGTAATTTGTTTTTTCACTAAATGTTGAATGCTGAACAAGCATTTGCTTTATCTTTGTATATCCATGAAAAACTCATCTCCCTTAACGCAAGACCCTAAACATTATATTATAATTAAAGGCGCGCGCCAACACAATTTAAAAAATGTGGATGTGGCCATTCCGCGCAATAAATTTGTAGTTATTACAGGTGTTTCTGGTTCGGGCAAGTCATCTTTGGCATTTGATACTTTGTATGCAGAGGGGCAACGACGCTATGTAGAAAGTTTATCGGCTTATGCACGTCAGTTTTTAGGCAGATTAGAAAAACCATTAGTTGATTATATTAAAGGCATTTCTCCGGCTATTGCTATCGAGCAAAAAGTTATTTCACGTAACCCACGCTCAACAGTTGGTACAGTTACCGAAATTTATGATTACCTGAAATTGCTTTACGCACGCGTTGGAAAAACATTTTCACCCGTTTCGGGTAAAGAAGTTAAGCGAGATACTATTAGCGATGTAGTTGATTTTGTGGTTAACCAAAAAGGCGAAAAAACTTTTTTAGTTCTTTCTAAATTATTTATACCTGAAGGCAGAGAAATTACACAACATCTTGAAATACTTAATCAACAAGGGTTTTCGAGGGTTTTGATTGACAATGAAATTAAAAAAATTGAAGATTTACCAAAGAAAATAAAAAGTGGTTCAAACATTTTTTTAGTTACCGATAGAATTGTAATTGATTCGTTTAGTGATAAAGAAGAAGTATCTTCTCGTGTGGCAGATTCTGTACAGACTGCCTTTTACGAAGGACACGGCGAGTGTATTATTTATGATGCCGATACTAAAAAACAAACATCATTTACCAATCGCTTTGAAGCCGATGGAATGGAGTTTGAACAACCAGATGTAAATTTTTTTTCATTCAATAATCCAATTGGCGCCTGCAAAACTTGCGAAGGCTTTGGTTCTGTTATTGGTATTGATCCAAACTTGGTTATTCCCAATAAAAACAAATCGGTATATGATAATGCTATTGTTTGCTGGAATGGCGAAACAATGAGCTATTATAAAAAAGAATTTCTTAAACATGCGCATAAATTTGATTTCCCTGTACATAAACCAATTGCAGAATTAACTAAAGAACAATATAATTTATTGTGGGAAGGCAATCAACACGTTGAAGGGTTGAACGCATTTTTTGCGTTCTTAACAAGAGAAACTTACAAGATACAATACCGCGTAATGCTGGCCAGATACAGAGGTAAAACTATTTGTCCGGATTGCCACGGCACACGCATACGTAAAGATACCCAGTATGTACGCATTGCTGATAAGCCTATTTCAGAACTAATGCTAACGCCTGTTGAACACTTATATACTTTCTTTAAAAACATTAAATTAAGTGAGGCAGATAATAATATTGCTAAACGTTTACTGATAGAAATTACTAATCGCTTACAATATTTATGCGATGTTGGTTTAGGCTACTTAACACTTAACCGTGGTGCAAATACATTAAGTGGTGGAGAATCTCAGCGTATTAATTTAGCTACATCGCTTGGCAGCACGCTTGTTGGCAGTATGTATATTTTAGATGAACCCAGTATTGGTTTGCATCCACGTGATACCGAGCGTTTAATTAGTGTTTTAAAAATGTTGCAGCATCAAGGCAATACGGTTATTGTGGTTGAACATGATGATGAAGTGATGCGTGCCGCTGATGAAATTATTGATATGGGGCCTTTGGCGGGTTCTTTGGGTGGAGAGCTTGTGTTTCAGGGCAATCATAAAGAATTGATGAGTGCTAAGAATAGTTTAACCACACAATATCTTACCGGTAAAAAACAAATTGCCATTCCGCTTAGCAGAAGAAAATGGAAAGATTTTATTGAAGTAAAAAATGCCAGCGATAATAATTTAAAAAACGTAAGCGTAAAAATTCCTTTAGGTATTTTTTGCGCAATAACAGGTGTTTCAGGCTCAGGTAAATCAACACTAATTAAAAATGTATTAGTTCCAAATCTTCAGCGCGTGTTAGATGGTGCCGCTAATTTAAGTGATGATAAAATTGCAGGCAGTATTAAAAAAGTATCGGCTATAGAATTTGTAGATCAAAATCCCATTGGTAAATCGTCTCGTTCAAATCCGGTTACATATATTAAAGCGTATGATGAGATTAGAAATTTATTTGCCGATCAACAATTAGCCAAACAAAAAGGATACAAACCTTCTTTCTTTTCGTTTAACGTAGAAGGCGGCAGATGCGAGCATTGTCAGGGTGAAGGGCAAATTACGGTGGAGATGCAATTTATGGCCGATGTAAAATTACTTTGCGAAGATTGCAACGGAAAACGCTTTAAACCTGAAACTTTGGAAGTTACTTTTCAAGGTGCCAACATTTCTGATGTGTTAGAAATGACGGTGGATGATGCCGCAACCTTCTTTGCAAAATCATCTGACAGAACTTGCAAAAAGATTAATGATAAATTACAATTGTTGCAAGATGTAGGTTTGGGATATGTTCAACTGGGTCAATCTTCAAGCACACTAAGTGGTGGCGAAGCACAACGTATTAAGCTGGCTTCTTTTTTGGGTGCCGGACAAAATTCTAATAACACACTTTTTGTTTTTGATGAACCAACCACAGGTTTGCATTTTCATGATATTGAAAAATTATTAAAATCGCTACAAATGCTTATTGATAAAGGCAATTCGGTTTTAGTAATTGAACATAATTTAGATGTTATAAAATGTGCCGATTGGTTAATTGATATGGGCCCCGAAGGTGGCGAAAAAGGCGGCACCGTTGTTTTTGAAGGCACGCCCGATGATTTAGTAAACAACAAACAATCTTACACCGCAAAATATTTAAAGAAGAAATTGCAAAGTGAACGAGTAGCTTAGTGTGCTGTCATCCTGAGCTTGTCGAAGGATATGCGTTGGGGCGTTCCGGCGGTTACGCCGTCGGGCTTTACACTGCAATCTTTTGCCGATTACAGCAAAAGGATTTCCGCTACAATCCCATAACGCAAATATAACTTTACTTTTTATTGCAACGACACCTTTTGGCGTGATGTGATGATATGTTTGCAGGAAACGAAGCAATATGAAACATGAAAAATTATTTTTAGATTATTTAAAGCGAAATGCGGGTACGGATGCAATTACACAAAAATCCCGTAAACAAGCTATGCAAGGTCGACAAGGCTTAGATATGCGAAAAAACAATTTCAATAAAAAGTTTGATATTACGCCCTCGCATATAGAAAAATTACAAAAACTAAATGATTTATGCATATACGAAGAACAACGTATTTACTGTAAGTCTTCAAACCAATCCGAACTTTTATAGTTAAAAATATTTGGACACTTTCCGTTTTTAAAATTAATGATTTTTTTGATTCAAATTTTCG
>CAIXZI010000077.1 GCA_903923915.1 uncultured Bacteroidota bacterium | reverse complement strand
TGGAAAGAACGATGAGAAATTAGTAAGCTTCGATTTGAAAGTAAAACGACAAATAGGAATTGCTAAAGTAAAAATACTGGCTTCCGGTGGCGGTGTATCAACATCGTATGAAATGGAACTGGATGTAAGAAATCCAAATCCATATCAAACAGATGGAAAAGATTACTATGTAGATGCAGGCAAAGAGCTGAAAAATAATTATGCAGCTATTGGCATACCCGGCACTAACAGTGGTGTTATAGAGCTATCAACTATTCCGCCTGTTAATTTAGATGAGCGATTGAATTATTTAATTACGTATCCGCATGGTTGTGTAGAGCAAACAACCTCGGGTGCTTTTGCGCAATTATATTTAGATGAAATTATTTCTTTATCGGATAGTAAAAAAGCCGCGACAGAAAACAACATCAAAGCGGGTATAAACATGCTGCGTAAATTCCAGTTAAATAATGGAGGCTTATCTTATTGGCCGGGCGCTAATGATGTAAACGATTGGGGCACAACCTACGCCGGACATTTTATGATAACTGCCGAGAAGAAAGGCTACACATTGCCTCCAGGCTTTAAACAAGCATGGATAAAATATCAGCAAACCGCTGCCTTTAATTGGGAACCTGCACGCGCTAACTATTACAACGATGATATTATCCAGGCATATCGTTTATATACATTGGCTTTGGCAAACCAACCTGCTATGAGTGCGATGAACCGTTTGCGCGAGTTTAAAAATTTATCGATACAAGCGCGTTGGCGTTTAGCTGCAGCTTATGCGGTTGCCGGACAAGAAGATGAAGCTGAAAAATTAATTAATAACACCACGTACCAGGTTGCACCTTATCAAATAAATTATTACACATTTGGTAGTGCAGAGCGCGATGAAGCGATGATTTTAGAGACAGTCTGTTTATTGAACAAAAAACAAATCGCTTACAATTCTATTAAAGAAGTGGCAAGTGCCTTATCTTCTAAATCATGGATGAGTACACAATCTACTGCATACTCATTAGTAGCGGTTTCTGCCTTCATTAAAAAATACGGAAGCTCATCTGCTATGCAGGCCGAATGTTTTGTGAATGGAAAAAAAGTTGATATGAAAGGTGGTGGCGCACTTACACAAATTCCTTTAGATTATAAATCTTCTAACGGAAACTTCTCTATTAAAAATAATGGTAAAGGAGTTTTATATGTGCGAGTTACCAATAGAGGCAAACCTGCCGTGGGAACTGAAACCGAGGCTTCACAAAATTTAGTTTCAACGGTTACATACAGAGATATGGCCGGACAAGAAATTGATCCTTCGGCTTTACAACAAGGCACTGATCTTATGATGGAAGTTGTTGTGAAGAACCCGGGTATGCAAGGCAATTATAAGAACATGGCTTTGATAAGTTACATTCCATCTGGTTGGGAAATTCATAATACGCGTCTGGATGATAATGAATCTACTTTAAAGAACTCTGCTTATACCTATCAGGATATTCGTGACGACAGGGTGTTTACCTACTTTGACCTGAATGCAAACGAAAGTAAAAAGTTTACCATTTTACTGAACGCCAGTTATGCAGGTAAATATTATTTGCCGGGCGTAAACATTGAAGCCATGTATGATAACAGCGTGTACGCTCGCAAAAAAGGACAATGGATACAAGTTGTAAAACAAACGCAGGCGGGTGTTGCAGCAAAATAAACGAAGTTCTTAATTACGAGGCACGAAGCAATATCTCGTGGTCATTCAGAGTGTGCTGTCATCCTGAGCTTGTCGAAGGATATGCGTTGGGGCGTTCCGGCGCGCTGCCACACTAAGCTTGTCTATTACGGCTTTGGGTTTTCCGCTACAAAACTTAACTCATCTAAATAGTATGCAGATAATTTTGTTTGGAACGGCGCGCGAGCCCGACAAAACGCGGAGCAGTTTAGCCTGTGTGCAGAAGATCGTTTTGTCTTGATTTTTTCGTTCTTTTTTATCAAGAAAAAAGAACATAAAAAACAATTCATAAAAAAAGCCGCTTCAAATTTATGAGGCGGCTTTTTTATTAAAACTAAAACAAAATTATTTTGTAATAATAACACGCTTATTTACCATTCCCTCATTACTAATAACACTAATGTTATAAATACCATTTTCTAAACTCCTTAAATCTATTTGGCAATTGGCAGATGCGGCATTTTGCCTACGCACACAATCTCCAATAGTATTATAAACTTCTATGCTGTACATTTTTAAATTATCAAATTGACTAATAGACAAATTAAACAAGCCATTAGTTGGATTAGGGAATAATTTAATTTCATTATTGCTTAAAAAAATATTTTCTATACTTGTTGGCAACCCCGTAATTTTTCTAACCTCATAATTACCATTGTCGGTTATAAATAAATCCCCATGTATATCACAAATTATTGCATAAGGTTGTTTAAATCTTGCAGCAGTACCCAGACCATTCACGTTTCCTGGGGTAGTAGAACCAGCAATAGTAGTAACGTTTCCAGTTGATATATCAATTTTACGAACCTGATTTGAGGAATCATCTGCAACGTATAAACTACCTTTTCCGTCATAACAAATTCCATAAGGGTTTATAAATCCAGCAGATGTGCCTATGCCATCAATAGAAGCATCGTTTGATAAAGATCCTGCAAATGTTGTTACAACTCCTGTAGAAATTTCAATTTTTCTAATTTGATGGTTAAATTTTTCTGTTACATATAAATTTCCATTTCCATCGCATGTTATGCCGTCAGGAGTATTGAATTGAGCAGCAGTTCCTGTACCATTCATAGAACCGGCAGTTGAAGAACCCGCCAATGTAGAAACTGCCCCGTTAGAGAGCACTATTTTTCGGATTACATTATTATACCCGTCTGTAACAAATAAATTACCTTTTCCATCACAGGCAACCGCAATTGGGCCATTAAATTTTGCTGCTGTGCCTACACCATTAACCAAGCCTGAAGTTGTAGATCCGGCAACTGTAGTAACAACACCCGAGGATATAACTACTTTTCTGATCATATTGTTATAATGGTCTGCCACATACAAATTACCTAAACTATCATATGTTATTCCTTCAACGGTATTAAAAGAGGCCGCAGTTCCTGTTCCATTATTTGAGCCTACAGAGTTTGCACCTGCAAGAATTGATATAGCCCCGGTTGATGAATTTATTTTTTTTATTTTTTGATAATCAGCCACATATAAATACCCACTTACATCAGCTGTTATTCCTAATGGATTAATAAAGGAAGGAGAAGCTGTTAATGTAGATACAACTTGAGCGTTTACTTGCATAATGTTTATAAGTAAGGCTATAAGTATTGAATATTTTTTCATGTATTTGGTTTTATTGAATAGTTATTTTTTTAATAATGTGTTGCCCATCGATCTCAATATCAAGCATATATATACCCGCTTGATATATAATAGCAGAACCTAAATTTAAATTTGTTTCTCCTGCATCGTAATATTTTGGGTTTATGTTTTCAACAACACGACCAAGTAAATCGCTTACATTAATAGCTATAGTATGTTTTTCAGACAAATTAAAATCTATATTAACTTTGCCTGATGATGGATTAGGATATACATTCAAATTAATAAGTTCTTCTATATTTTGTATTCCGGTTACGGCACCAACAATATTTATATCATCTATATATAAATTATTACCGGACCCATTCGGGTCGGCATAAAACTCCCAACGAAACATAACATTATGATTGTTTGCTACAGCATTTATATTAACTGTATAAGTAGTAAACTGAGATGGTGTTGGTGTATATGCGTTTGTTCCTGTTCCACCTGCAAGAGAGGCTAAAACTGTACTTGATATTGCCTTTCTTGAAATCCAACTGGCACCGCAATCGGTTGAAGTATACACCTGTAATTTATCGGCATTTGTAGTGGCTTTTTGTTGGTAGGCAGCTTTAAATAATAATGAGGGTGTTGTATATGTTGTCATATCATAAGCAGACGAAGTTTGCAAAATGCTATTGTTTCCGGCTACATTATTTATATTATCAATCATTACTGATTTAATACCTGTTGCTGCTGCATTAGAGGTAGTATTAAAATCAACTCCTGTAGACGTGTGCGATATATTCCATATAGAATTTGGAAGCGAAGAGGTTGTTTCAAAACTTTCGGCAAGAGGTATGCTTATTCCAAAAGCAATATAAAAATTGATACTTGATTGGTTGTTTGCAAAATTTGTGTTCGCTATATTATTTGCACTACTACTATAACAAACAAGCGTATGGCTTCCTGCTGTAGAAACAATAAAACTTGGCAGATTTACATTAGCTGTTTGACCACTGTTAAGTGATCCGGACCAGCTATAAGTTTGAACTGTACCATTATCAATTTGATAATTAATTACGCATGAACTTAAAGTATTACTACCATAATTTTGTAGTTTAACTACTGGATTGATGATAGTATCATTGCAGCCCGCAATAGGGGCAGATATAGATATAATAGCGGCTTCATTAGTGGTTATTGACATTGGTACAATGCCAATAAGTGCTTCATGATTGATAGACGGATTAAAATTACCCGTATTTAAATTATTTATTGCATAATATCCATTATCTAGACCACCCCATCCCCAATTCATATGAAAATTATCGTTACTATCAAAACCATCTACAACCCAACTATGACCTCCGCCTGAAGGGTCATACCCAACATATTGGACAGGTCTTCCATTTATTAATTCATTTTCTAATAAAGATATCCATTTTACATCCGAATAATTTATTCTTGTCAAACCCTGAATAGTATATGGATTGTAATTAAAGTAACTAACATACGCGTTTTGTGAACAAACAGGCTTATCTGCAGTTATCATCCATGCGCCACTATAAGATGGAGAATAATCCATATCAACACTAATTCCGCAATGGTACATAAGTAAAGCCACATCACTGTTGGAAGAATTTAAAGGCATATTTGCCCAGTTATAAGTTGCTGCACTATAATTGGCAGATAATGTTCCATAATCGTTAGCATAACCACTTGCTACACAATCGCAATAAGAACTAGAGTCAGTACCTTGGTTTGGATAATTCCAAAATTTCATGATTTGAGCCATCGCTGTTGCCACGCAACCTGTTACAGACCCTCCTGGACATAAATTATTGTAACCAGGAGATTGATCCCATGTGGTTTGAATAAGAGGGGGTACACTACTCATAACCTGATTATTATTACCCGTTGTCTTATCATAATTTATGTTTTTAGTAACAGAATATTTCATCCATTCGTTTGCAATACTTTCATCAGCAACTAAATTTTTACTACGAATTATATTTATAGAATTTGAAAACTCTTTTAGCCAATAAGCTATAGCGGTATTCGCTTTAGGTACAACAAAATTATTTTCGGTAGAATAACCAATGATAGGTTTTATGGCATCTTCAGCACTTACTAGTACAAAACCATTATTATCCATATTAAAAGCAAAATATGTTGCAGCACCTTTATCAGATTGAGCTTTATAAAGCAGTGTAACTGTTTTTACCTTTGTTTTGCTTTGTTGATTATAAAAGTTTTCGGCAATTTGTTTTGCAAGTAATGGAGTAACGGGGGCACCATTTAAACCAACTATATTTAAACCAAAAATAAAAAGTAGGTAAATAATTTTTTTCATGTATTTGGTTTGATAGTTTAAAGATACTTGTTTTTTTAATCCCTACCTCCCTCTCCTATAAGGAGAGGGTTAGGGTGAGGTTGTTTTTAATTGCTTGCAGGTGCTTGCGTTGTTGTGGGTGTACTTCCACCTCCCGCAACAGCCACCATAGTAAAATCTATATGTTCTGTTCCGTTGGCAGTAACATTTATAGTTTTAGTTTGCGTAACAAAACCACTTGCACTAACCGTTACAGTAAAACTACCCGGGTGCAGGCGTGTAAATTTATATTCGCCGGTTGCATTGGTTGTTTTATGGTGTGTGGCTGCACCGCTAAGGTTTACACTTGCACCAACCAGAGCAGCCTGCCCTGAGCCTGTCGAAGGGTGGTTATCGTAAATAAAGCCTGTAATAATTACAGAGTGCCTGTGCCCAATATCGTTTATAGTGCGTACAGAGTTATATTGGTTATAAAAAACGGCATTGCTTGTTTGGTATTGCGCCATTAATGCATCTAACGAGTTTTTTAGCAAAGCATTAGACGCACTAAAATGTTGCGCAAGCGTAATAGTTGCATTACTTACAATACTTTTTTGCAAAGCAGGCTTGCCAATTAAAGCGCTATAGGCGTTTATTAAATTTTGTAAATTAGTAAGGCTTGCACTTGTTGCACCATACGCCGTTGTATTAGCTACAAAAGGCAATAAATTATCGTGTATATTTTGGCAAATATCATCGGCATCCGTATCGTTGGCGCGTGTAATTTCACTTTTAGTGTGGTTCATGGCATCAAACAAAACTTGGTTACTCGTAGCGGTTGCGTATGCCTTACCCGCATTAGCAACCGCAATAGCAGCAACAGCCATATTTAGTTGCGCCGTTTCTTTAGTAACTGTAGTACCAATACTACTTGTTTTTTGTGCCGTATCATTAGCGTTTATAGCATTTACGTGGCTTATAAAAGTTGCCACCGTTGCACTCATAGCAGTATTGCTGCTCCAAATGGCAGTATTAGCATTTAATAATTGCTCTACTGCATCATACATGTTCAGTTCGTTAATTTGGTGTCTGGTCATAGGTTTGGTTTTTAGGGTTTGTATTTATTTAGTTAATAGCGAATAGTTATTAGGTAACAGAAATAATTTTAGGCAAACACGTTCACCCAAATCCGGGGCAGGCGTCCACGAAAAGAGCGAACCGCAAGTTGTCGGGATTAGTAGGGCTGCCTGTGCGCCAACGACAAGCTTGAGGTTGGTTTTCGTGGTGCACTTTCTTTGCTTCATTTCTTTGGGCAAGCAAAGAAATGAAGAGAAAAAACATTCCATTTAAAGTATCTGCCAACTGTTTAAACCCAAACACGCCATGAACAGCCTTAAACATCAAATGAAAACCCTCAAACCTGAAATGATTAACCCTAAACGACAAATGAACACCCCTAAGAGGCGTATGAACAGCATCAAACCTCAAATAAACAGCCCTGAATGTTAAATGAATAAAAACAAAAAGCGTATGAACAACAATAAACACCAAATGAACAAGCCTAAACAGCAAATGTGTAAGAGCAAACGCTAAATGATTACTTCTTAAAGTTGAATATTCGGGGGGGGGGGGGGTAAAACACTAAAAACTTTGCAAAGTGTGCTGTAATTAGTTTTATATGTATTTATAGCAGAAAACATAAGGTAGATATATAACAAATATAGGCAAATTTTCTAACCATAAAAAACACAACGCATCAAAATAAAGAAAAGCATATCTTTCCCAATCTAAATTTTTTTAAGGTGCATAGAGTAATCTCTTTTATAAAGCGAAGAAAATATTTCTTATTGGTCTTTCTTGCACTGCTAATTCTATATGCCATCTGGTTGCCAAAAAAATTATTTTCAGATTCGTATAGCACTATTGTATATGATGAGCATAACGAATTATTGGGCGCGCACATTGCTAAAGATGGCCAGTGGCGGTTTCCCTACAGCGATAGCATACCTGATAAATTTAAAACCTGTATTACTTTTTTCGAGGATGAATACTTTTATAAACACTTAGGTGTAAATCCTGTTTCGCTGTCAAAAGCATTTGTAAAAAACAGTAAATCAGGCAAGGTTAAAAGCGGTGGAAGCACCATAACCATGCAAGTTGCACGCCTCATGCGAAAAAACCAAGCGCGCACTTATTGGGAAAAATGTATTGAAATACTTTTAGCCTTTCGTATAGAATTATCTTATAAGAAAAATTCTATTTTAAATATTTATACTTGTCACGCACCCTTTGGCAGCAACGTAGTTGGTTTGCATGCCGCATCCTGGCGCTATTTCGGACGAAGTCCTAATAAACTATCGTGGGCAGAATGCGCTTTGTTAGCTGTGTTACCAAATGCTCCTTCGTTAATTTATCCGGGTAAAAATCATAAAGCCTTATTAAATAAACGTAATCGTTTACTAAAAAAATTATATGATAATAAAGTCATAGATGAATCAACGTATCATCTATCATTAGAAGAAACTATTCCCGAAAAACCTTTTGCCATTCCGCAGTACAGTCCGCATTTATTGGCTCGTGCCGCAAGCGAGAACGGTAGCGGAAAAATTTATTTTTCTACGCTCAACAAAAATTTGCAGCAACAAATAAATGCTGCATTAAATAATCACATACAAACACTTTCATCCAACGCCATTTATAATGCAGGTGCACTGGTTATAGAAACCGAGACCGGCAACGTAATTGCATACGTTGGCAATAGTACTTCCAAAAAAAATGAACACGATAATTATGTGGATGTAGTTGATGCACCACGCAGTACAGGCAGTATTTTGAAACCATTTTTATATGCAAGCGCGCTTAACGATTCTAAGATCTTACCCAACATGTTGCTGGAAGATATACCAACGCAAATGGGATCTTATGCGCCTAAAAACTTTAATCTTACTTATGATGGCTTAGTGCCTGCAAGTATGGCTTTGGCTCGTTCTTTAAATGTACCTGCGGTAAAAATGTTGCAGGAGTATGGTGTATCACGTTTTCAATATCAGTTACAAAAACTGGGGTTTAAAAACTTTACCAAGCCTGCATCACATTATGGTTTATCATTAATATTAGGTGGTGGCGAAGCTACGCTGTGGGATGTGGCTTCTGCTTATGCTTCTATGGGAAGAACGCTATCTCATTACGAAAAATATACAGGCAAGTATGATGCGAATGATTATCATGATGCTCTTTATCTTCAATCAAAAACAGAACTAAAAAAATCCATTCAAAAAAATAGTTTATTAAGTGCAGGCAGTATTTGGTGTACGTTTAATGCCATGACCGAATTAGCACGCCCGGAAGATTACGCTGGCTGGTCGCGCTTTCTTTCATCAAATAGAATTGCCTGGAAGACAGGTACTAGCTTTGGTTTTAGGGATGCATGGGCTGTTGGCATCAATGCAAAATATACCGTAGCTGTTTGGGTTGGAAACGCCGATGGGGAAGGTCGCCCAGGCTTGACCGGCATTAGTGCTGCTGCGCCCTTAATGTTTGCCATTTTTAATTTACTGCCTTCGCACAGTTGGTTTAAAATGCCTTATCAGGATATGACAAAAATTATTGTTTGCAAACAAAGTGGTTATAAAGCTTCTGATGTTTGTCCTGATAAAATTATTGAGAGCATTCCAAAAAATTCTACCAAAACAAGTTTGTGTCCTTATCACAAAATGATTCATTTTGATGCAAGCGGCATGTATCGTGTAAACAGTAATTGCTATCCGGTGGCACAAATGCAGCATAAGGCATGGTTTATCACATCCCCTGTGCAAGAATATTATTTTAAACAACATAGCTCGTTTTATCGGCCACTTCCGCCCTACTTGCCTCAATGTGTAACAGAAAACAACACACATCAAATAGATATTGTGTATCCTCGCCCAGGATTTAAAATCTATATTCCGTATGAACAAACAGAAGAAAAAGGTCGGCTTATTTTAAAAGCCACACATAAAAATAATGCGGCTACACTCTTTTGGCATTTAGATGGCAAATATATTGGCTCAACACAAAAGTTTCATCAAATGGAGGTTCTTCCTTCAAAAGGCAAACATCTTTTAGAAGTTATGGATGAACAGGGCGAGAGCGTAACTTGCGCCTTTGAAATAGTTGATAAAGAAAAATAGTTTTTGTCATACTGAGCCTGTCGAAGTATGGGCGTTCCCTTTGGTTACAAAGGGCGGGCTGCCTGGCGTAAAGCTTTTTAAGATTACTTAAAAAGGCTTTCTGCCCGCATCCCTAACGCAGGTGCAATAAAGTCAACAAAAATTTTGCATTTTTAATTAAAATTGTATCTTTGCCCTCCCTTTTTAGGGTTAAAGATGACAGATAAACAGTTTATTATCCGCCTAAACGGATTAGAAGTTGGAAGCCATCTTTACGAATTTAAAGTAACTGATTCGTTCTTTGAGACACGCGATTACTCTGACATACAGGGTGCCAACGTAAAAGTAGCGGTTGAATTGCTAAAGCAAAACTCAATCATAAGCTTAACGTTTAAATTAAGTGGCACGTTGCAGGTTTTATGCGACAGATGTGTTAAAGCTTACGATGTTGAAATAGACTCGGAAGAAAAAATGCACCTGCGCTTTGGAAACCCCGATGAACCACACGCCGAAGATGTTTTTGTTTTGCCTCACGGCGAAAACGAATTAGATATATCGCCACCGCTTTTTGAGTTTATCAGCTTAGCATTACCAAGTAGATTGGTGCCTTGCGAAGAAGATAAAAACTTTAAATGCGATTTTGACACATTAAATAAATTAAACGACATTTCAGTAGATGAACCCGAGCAAAAGCCCGATTCTCCCTGGGATAAATTAAAAAACATAAACTTTAATAATAACTAGTAAAAAATAAGCCATGCCAAATCCTAAAAGAAAACATTCGAAAGCCCGTACACGTAGCCGCAGATCTACTTATAAAGGTGCTGCTCCAACGCTTGGCGTTGATCAAACAACCGGAGAAACCCATTTATGGCACCGTGCACATTGGCACGAAGGCAAACTTTTCTACAAAGGAAAAGTAGTTATGGAAAAAGCTGTAAAATAATAAAAACTAAAATTTGCATAAAACAGGCCAAAAGCCTGTTTTTTTGCTTTAAAAACGTTTATTTTTAACAAAAACGAGCAAAATTCTGTTAAAAACTTAATATTTTTTGATAGGAATTTTATAAAAAAATTAGTTCCTTAGCCCCCGCTTAAACAGACATATATTATTAAAACGTGAACCGAGCCCTTAGGCAAACAACACGTTGCAATAATTAAATTATAAGAAAGTTAACGTGAAAATAGGATTAGATATAATGGGTGGCGATTTTGCCCCTAACAACGAGCTTGAAGGAGCCATTTTAGCCTCAAAAGAATTACCCGCTCACATAAAAATTGTTCTTTTTGGCGATAGTGATGTAGCTAAAAAATATTTCACAGAAAAAAATACAGATCCCAATACCTTTGAATACGTTCATACAACTGATGTTATTCAAATGGGCGAACATCCTACCAAAGCATTAAGTCAAAAACCAAACTCAAGCATCGCTTTAGGCTTTAAATACTTAAAAGAAAATCAAATACAAGGCTTTATAAGCGCCGGTAATACGGGCGCTATGATGGTTGGCGCTATGTTTTCGGTAAAGGTTGTGCCGGGCATTATTCGCCCAAGTATTGGTACCATTCTTCCAAAATTAAACGGCTCGCTTGGTTTTATGTTAGATGTGGGTACTAATGCCGATTGTAAGCCCGATGTGCTTTATCAATTTGGTATTTTGGGTTCGTTATTTGCCGAACACGTTTATAAAATAAAAAACCCAAAAGTTGCCC
>CAIXZI010000076.1 GCA_903923915.1 uncultured Bacteroidota bacterium | reverse complement strand
TGCACAATCTGTGGCTCATACTGCTGCGGGGAGCACTTCATCTGGCTCCTTTTACATAGGTCTTGATCTTGAAAATTATGCTAATGCCCCGAAAGACACTATTTTCGCTGGATATAATTCCAATACAGATGATGTGTTTTTAATTGCCAATTTTACAGCTCCTGCTGCAGTAGCTGCTTGCCGCTTTGATGCATTTGCATTATTTGATGAGGTTGTTGTTTTTGAAAATAACACTGCATTTGTGAGATACTAAATTTATTTTATATAGATATAATATAAATGAGTAATTCACAAAATGCATCGCTGGTATTAAATACTGCATCAGGCACAGATGTAAGTTTAATAATGAACCAAGTATTAACTGTTGCTAATAAATCAGCTCATCAATGGACAAATATTAATTTAAGAACTTTATTAGGTGATATGTATGACAAATATGATACTTTCAATTTATGTTTAAATACTGTTGCTTCCTCATTACCAAATAGTGTTGCAATTACCACTCAAGCATTATCTGCATCTGTACAAACAGCAGGGACACAGGTTACATTGGCAACAACAAACGCAGCTATACAAATAGGTCAATATGTTACAGGAGTAAATGTGCCACCTAATACAACCGTGAGTAATATTTCAAGCAACACTTTAACATTATCTACCCCAACTTTAACAGGTATACCTGCAAGCACCGTTTTGTCATTTTATTCTCCAGGTTTTGCAACAAATGAAAATTTGCAAGTTATTATGAGAGTTTCAGGTTTACCATTTATTAATAATACTTATAACATTACATCTAGTGGGAATGTCAATTCATCTTATTGTACTATTGGGACATTCACATTTGGGGGTAATTCAACAGCAACCCAATATTTTTATGGTTCCAATATTGCCACTTTTGGGAAAAATCAAGATATATGTAATATTACTATTGATTACATAAGAATATCTGATTTAAAAGGGCCTACGGTGACTAATAGCCTTAATATTTTCCCTAATGTTTCATTTATATTTGATATTTTTGGTATTGATAAACAAGATAAAAACCAAAATGGAACAAGATTAACTATAAATTAATTTTCTTGACTGATTATATACTATTATGAGTCAAGTTTCACTTTACGATGCTTTAAAATCCTCTTATGGAGATAAGCAAGCAAGAGACAAATTATCTAATTCAGGCTATAAATATGATTCCATGTTATCTAACCACAATCAACAAGTTTGGTATAATCCTAATGAAAAGAAATTACTTTACAATGTTGCAGGCACTCATAACTTATCAGACTGGGGTACAGATGCATATCTTGCAGCAGGCAAATTAAAAGATACTAATAGATATAAGGAGGCAGATGAAAAATTAAAGCAGGCAAAACAAAAGTATGGTGGCTACAATACTACTGTAACAGGCCATTCTCTGGGATCAACAATTGCTAATCAAATAGCATCTAAAAATAACGGGGACAAAGTTTATGCATTGGATGGAGGTTTCACATTTGGGCAAAAAATAAGTACTAATCCTAATTGGCACAATTACAGAACTTCTGGGGATGCTGTTAGCCTTTTAGGTACCTATTTACCAGGCATGAAAACATTAGCAAATAAAAATAGAAGCACTGGTTTTTTAGCTGCAGATGTATTAAAAGCTCACGA
>CAIXZI010000075.1 GCA_903923915.1 uncultured Bacteroidota bacterium | reverse complement strand
TATATACTTACTTGATATATGGGTTTAATATATTCTAATAATTGATCTATTTCAGAAATGTCTTTAACTATGATCAAAAGTTGATTTTGTTCTGGATTGGGTTTAACACCTATTTTTACATCTAAATGGTAAAAATTATAAATTTTTACATTGGTGCCACTTGCGTTATTAAACGAATTAGCTACCGCGCCAATTAAAATATGCTTTACCTTACTTAATTGCGGTATAACACTGTTTGGTATAACAAAATCTCGGGTGTTTATAGATGGTGTGGTAACCTTTCCATTGGCGTCAATATTAGCTGATGGCATAATTACCTGATAAACCGGATTTACCAACTCATCTATAACATTGTATGCAGAATCTACAAAAGCCAAGCGCATACCCACATCTATAGGAAAGCCATTATCTATATAAGCTCTAACAGTGATAGATTTTATCATATCAGTGGGCATATCAAACGTATAATTAACTGTATCCTGAAATTCAAAATCTTTTACTCTGCCAAACAAAGGCAAATCAATTTCCATATCTACGCTAAACTGACTGGTATCGGTAATAAAATTGCTAAATACCGGTCCTAAAGGGTTTGATTGTGAGTTTACATTGTATATAACATTTTTAGGGAAATTGTTTATGAGCGAAACTATGTTACTGTTAGAGTTGTTTAACGTAAAACTACCCACCGCACTTTGACCAATGGTTGTAGGTGTGTTAATAGGTAAAGGGTTTGGAACACCACTACCTGTTATGGTATATGTATTTAGCGATGGCGTTGGTGTATATCCTTCAAAGGTATTAAAGCTGGCCGTAATGGGTAATCCGTAAGAGTTAGTTAAAAATACTTTGATAGACGGGTTTACTATTTGAAACGAAACATTTGGTCCGCCAATAGTGGTACTGTTTTGAAAAATAGTAATAGGCACCGTATCTGCCGCATTGGGCGATAATGACTGCTGCCCTAAGTAACCAATAATACTGCTATATGTTACATTGTTAAAGGTTTGGGTAAAAGAAACACCATCTCCAAGCGCACTAACGTAAGTAGATGCTTTGGCAACTATAACATCATATTTTATTTTAATAACATTGTGCGTGGTGTTACCATTAGTCATATCAATTTTATAGCCATTTAACGAATAGTTTTGGTTAACCACAACCGGACTGCCACTGTACGTTACAGGAATAGTTTGTGTAAAGGCAACCCCACCTAACGTTGCACCGGGTATGGTAATTTTTATAACCGCATTATCTTTTATCGTATAATTAAGATTTAAAGCCAAGTTTGCCGTTTTGCAATTAAGTATATCTATTTGTGTTTGCCCTCCCGCCTGAAATGTTATTAAAGTTGAGTCTGAAAAAGTAATATTACCCCCATAAGGCGGGGTGTTTAAAGCAACTACCTCTGCAGCCGTTAAAGATACATTTGCATTAGCAGCAGGTTGCACCGGTATAGTAACCACATCGGCTGCTTTTAATGAAAACAAATTGCCTTTATATACCAAAGTGACAAAGCCGGTAGAATCGCTGGTTAATTGTCCGTTTTTATTGGTTTTATTCATAATATCTGCCAACGTAAGCGATGAGTAAACCAAAGCGCCTGCGTATTGCGGACTAATAGAATTATTGCCCGATTTATTTAAATCTATATGGTTTTTTACACAACCTTGAAAGGTGGTAAGACCTATTACCAATAGAACAAATAAAAAACCTTGTTTATAGTATTTTTTCATCTCTAATAATTTTAACGTAAAAGTAATATAAGTAGCGGTTTGTTAAAATATTATTTACAAAGAAGTTTTTTATGAAAAACATTTATAGAATTGACTTGAGTCCGTATCAAAATTCAAACTTTGCCGTCATTCTGAACTTGTTTCAGAATCTGTTCCAAAAAAGTAAATGGTTTCAGAGATGCTGAAATAAATTCAGCATAACTACTTGGAGCTTTTGAGATAGCCTCTTGCAAGTATATTTTTTTTGAATTTTTGCATAAGTCTAGTTACTTGGAAAATAAATATCAAAAGTGGCACCTTTATTTAATTCGCCTGTGGCAATAATAATACCGTTATGATTCTCTACTATTTTTTTTACAATGGCAAGGCCAATGCCCGTGCCACTATATACTTCTTTGCTATGCAATTTTTGAAACACTTCAAAAATGCGCTCGCTAAAATGAGGCTCAAAACCAATACCATTATCTTTAACAGTGATGTGACAGTAATTTTTTTCGGGTGAAAGTTTTTCGTTATTTAATTTACAGCCTTTCTCTATTCTGCTTTTTATTATAATATGAGATGGTATGTTAGGCTGAGAAAATTTAAGCGCATTGCTTATCAAATTATACATTAGCTGGCGAAACTGAAAAGCAATAATATTGGCAGCGCATTGTTCACCAACCTCAATAGTGGCATGTTTCTCTAAAATAGTATCTTTTAGTTCAGATTTTACTTCTTCTACAATGGTATTAAGATCGGTTTTTTCAAACTTAAGCTCAGTAGTGTTAATGCGAGAAAATGATAGTAAATCATCAATAAGCTGCTGCATTCTTCCCGCCGCCAGCTGCATTCGCTGAAAATTATATTTACCGTTTTCAGATAAATTTGCGTTTTCATTTTCAAGTATAATGGTAACAAAGGTTTGTATTTTACGTAAGGGCTCTTGCAAATCATGACTTGATACATAAGTAAATGCCAATAATTCTTTATTAGCAATAATCAATTCGGCGGCACGTTTTTCTTTCTCCTCGTTTTGAAATGCAAGCTCTTTGTTGGCAATACCCAATTCAGCAGCGCGTTTTTCTTTTTCATCATTTTGAAAAGCAAGTTCTTTGTTGGCTATATCTAATTCGGCGGCACGTTTTTCTTTTTCATCATTTTGAAAAGCAAGTTCTTTGTTGGCT
>CAIXZI010000074.1 GCA_903923915.1 uncultured Bacteroidota bacterium | reverse complement strand
ATTTTTGTGCCTGATAATTTAGTTGCATTAGCAGCTACAAGGCTTGAATCTATGCCTCCGCTTAAAAACACGCCATAAGGCACATCGCTTTTTAATTGATATTGTACCGAACTTGCAATTAAATCAGAGATTAAAACAGTGGCTTGTTTTTCATTAGTAATAACTTTATCAGAAACTGAAGTGCCAATGCTCCAGTATTGTTTTTTTTCAAAATTAGTTTTTGATATTTTTAAGTAATGTCCGGGCTCTAACTTGTAACAATTTTCGTAAATAGCGTGGGGAGCTGGTATATAGCCCAAATGCAGGTATTGTGGTATAACACTATAATTTACCTGTAAGTTAAGTTTGCTTATTTTTTTTAGCGACTTTACTTCTGATGCAAAAGCAAAATCAGCTCCATCCCAATAATAATACAAGGGCTTAATACCTAAACGATCTCTAAATAAATAAAGTTCTTCTTCTTGTTTATCATAAATAGCAAAAGCAAACATGCCGTTAAGATGTTTTACGGCATCTACGCCATAGCCGGCAAAGGCTTGTAAAATAACTTCAGTATCTGTACCCGAGCGAAAATGAAAATCGGGGTCAAAATTAAATTTTAATTCCGCGGCTACTTCGGCATAGTTATATACCTCGCCATTATATACAATAACGTAACGTTCTTTAAATGAGTGCATGGGTTGCGCCCCTCGTTCAGATAAATCAATAATACTTAATCTGTTATGCCCCAAGCCTACTTGATTGTGAAAGAATGTGCCATTGCTATCGGGTCCGCGATGGTTTTGAGCTTTAACCATCGTAGCAAGATCTTCTTGGGTAAAGAAATTATTTTGAGTAAAATATCCGCTTATGCCGCACATAATTGTTTAATAAATTTTACAGGACTATATATAAATGCTAACAATGCATAAGCAAATGCTAATAGATATTTCTTTAATCTCCAGTTTCCGCCGGATAAAATATAATATAGCTTAAACTTAAATATTTTTTTATAATTGATAGGAATATAATTTAGCGCAAAAACTTTCTTCATAAAAGTGGTATTATCTTTTAGCAAAGAGGGTGATATGGTTCTAGACATATTATTGGTATGCATTCTATATAATAGGCGGCTGTTATAATCATTATATAATAATCCAATTTCTATAAATCTGCTGCATTCTATTAAAAAAAACCTATCTGCACTGCTGGATAAACTGGTGTTAAACAGCAAATTGTTTTTTAGTAAAACCTCTCTGTAAAAAAGGTAGTTTGAAGGGCATGTAGAATAGGCTGTTTTGTAAGTAAGTATTTGCTTTAAAAAATTGTCGTGTATGCCAATATGCCAAATGGATGTTGATTTAGCTTTTTCGTCTATTATATTTATTGATGTGCCACATGCAGAATAATATGAATGGTTTTGAAGAAACAGCACTCTTTTTTTTATAAAATCTGGTTCAATCAAATCATCCGCATCTAAAAAACAAACATATTTTCCTTTTGCTAAAGTTAAGCCATAATTTCGGGCAGTTGAAACGCCTTGGTTTTTTTGATAACAGTAATTAACTCTATTGTCATTTAAATAATTTGATATAATTTTTTTTGTACTATCGGTAGAACCATCATCAACAATAATAATTTCAAAATTTGTGTACGTTTGGTTAAGAACAGATTGTAGCGTTTCTGCAATAAAATCTTTTCCGTTATAACAAGGGATAACAATAGATACAGGGTTGTTAGTATTTACTACTTGTAACATACAGTAAAAAAAGTTTTACATTTTAGTACCTCATTTTTATCATGTGTTAAT
>CAIXZI010000073.1 GCA_903923915.1 uncultured Bacteroidota bacterium | reverse complement strand
TAGCGTTTGTAACTCCGTCATTGTGCTGTATACTTTACCAGCACCAACCGATTGAAATGAAGCACCAACCGGAGTAATAGAAACACTAAACGTACCAGGTTGTAAACCCAAGCGTTGTATGTTGTATTTAATATAACCGCTTTGCGAAATAAACGGACCGCTAATATCTTCTACTTCGGCATAAGCAGCGGTTAATCTGGCTGCGTAAAAATTTTGATCCATTACATTTTCGGCCAAGGGAATAATGTTTGCCGGTACAGGCCAAAAACCATCATCTGGCGAGCCTGTCTCAGGTGTCATAGCTAAAATTTTAGGCTTGGTTGTTTTCTCGCCATACATCCAACTATCGCTATCACCATTAGTTGTGTAGCCAACGGTTTGTATAGAATTACCATAACCAAACTCATCGCAAAAAGTCATACGCAAAAAGAAATCGTTATACAAAGTAGAATCAGGAACTGTAATACCCGCACTATCGGGCGCTATTAGCAGGTTACTATAGGTATGTCCATTAACAGCCAATTTAAAGGTATGTTCCGCACAAAATTTTTGCACCATTTTTATTTCCGGTTCAGATGCCGGAGATGGCCCACGGTAAGTATCGTTATTAGTTTGTGGTGATGAACCAATGTTATCAAAGCCCCATAGAAAATCGTAGTTACGATTTAAATCAACGCCAAAAGTTCCATCGCCATTATTACGACGGTTTTTGCGCCAAAGCCCACCACCTGTTGGGTTTGTGGTATGATTGTAAATATATCCATCGGGATTTACGCAAGGCACAAAGTACATTTCTAAATTATCTACTAAATATTTTACTTCGGCATTGGTGTTATAATTTTCTAATAAATACCACATATAATATACAAGCTCTACCAGGCTTTCAGGTTCGCGAGCATGGTGTATGGCAGTATATAAAACCTGCGGTTTAGTTTGATTTACATTTGGATTATTTGAAATACGTAACCAATATAAAGAGCGGCCTTCCCAAGTATGACTGGTATCAATAGCTTGGCGATGACTAATTAAATTAGGGAATTTAGCTGCCATACTATCCATAATATCTAAATACTCTTGATAGGTATAAAAACCACCCATACTGCCGGTAGTAAAATTGGCCGGTTGCGGATAGTTTCTGCAATCTTTACAACTGCTTGCCGATGTTGTTGTTTTAGCTGCTGATTTACTGCGATTGGCATAAAAGGTTGATAAATCGTCTATTAAAACCTCGTACGATAAACCTGTTTGTTTGATAAGATTTAACTCGTTATCAGAAAACTCGCCAATAAAATAACTTCCCTTTTTATAAATACCATGATCTACCGCTACACCTTTTTTTGCCAGCTGCATCAGGCCATCTTTACCCGTTTGTACTTTGATGCGATAATATTTTTGATTTTGTGCTAATGAATTTGAAGCAAAAACAATAGCAAAAAATAAAGTGGTTATAAGTAACTTCATGTTAGTGGTTTTAATTTGGGTAAATGTATGAAACGAGATGAGAAATACAAGAATTTTGAGGAGAATAGTAATGTTAAAAATAAAACAGTTTGTTGATTTTTTAAAAACCACATAGGTACATAGTTTTTAAGAGGTTAAACTAGTTATGTAATTACAAGTAACGCATAGCTTAAAATATGCTATGTATTACTTTTAAAATAAATCTGGACTATTTAATTATGTGGTTAAAGTGTTTAAAATTAGTTGCTTTATATTTCGCACTCGTTAGGCTCTATGTGTATAAGCACATCGGCAACCTGTGGAAGCTCTTTTATTAAGCGTTCTTTTAACTTATGTGCAATATCATGTCCCTCTTTAACCGTAATATCAGAATTAACCAGTGCGTGTAAATCAACATGATATTTCATTCCGGTTTTGCGCACCAAGCATTTTTCGGTACCCAAAACGCCTTCTACTTTAGCAGATATCGTACGAATATCTTCAATTAAATCATCGTATAAATGTTCATCCATTATTTCTCCTAATGCCGGGCGAAATATATGATACGCATTATAAATAATAATTACAGATGCCACCAATGCTGCCCAATCATCAGCTGTTTCATAACCTTTACCAAAAATTAACGCAATTGAAATTCCTATAAAAGCTGTTAATGAAGTAATGGCATCGGCTCTGTGATGCCAAGCATCTGCCTTTAAAGAAGAGCTGTTAGTTTCGTAACTTTTTTTGGCAACAATTCTATAAAACGTCTCTTTTATAATGATGATAAAACCAAGCACAATAAGGGTAAAAGGCTTAGGCAACTCGTGTGGAGTTTGTATGTTTTGAATACTTTGATACGCAATAACAATAGCCGAAGCAATTAAAAAACCAACCGCCATAAAGGTTACTAAAGGCTCTGCCCTGCCATGCCCATATGGGTGGTTTTTATCGGCAGGTTTACTGGCGTAACGCAAACCAAAAAGTATAAGTAACGAAGAAAAAATGTCTGAAACAGATTCTATAGCATCGGCAATTAGCGCGTACGAATTACCAAAATAACCCGCAACACCTTTAATAATAGCCAAACAAGCATTGCCTACTGTACTTAATAAAGCCGTTTTTACGGCTTTGGTTTCGGCTTTTTTATGGCTTTTCATTAGGGGTAAAAGTAATCATAATGGGGCATTACAAAAGAATTAGTGTTACTTAAAACCCAATATTTAAACCGCCTGTTAAGGTAACTGTGCTACCATTTGTTGGTACTTTAAGTCCGTTTACGGTTGTACTATTACCATAATAAAAAGCAGGGCTGTATGTTTCAATACCCGTTGTTGTACCAGATATTTGCTGATAATTGCAAGCTGCAAAAATAAACACATCGTTTATTAACTCGTATTGGGCTTTTAATAGCAACGATTTATTTTGCCATTGTATGTTGGTCATAAAAGGTGTACCGGCATTATTATTTACCCCATTAATTTGTTGGTATGCCAACACTTGTCCTTTACGTGCCAAGCTAAATCCGACATCTAAAGTTAAACCACGTGCAGGTTTTATTTTTATCCCTCCATATAATTCATCCGAGTTTTGCCCCAGGTAGTTGCCCATATTATACTTATTAGAAGCAAAGTTTATACTGGTAATGGGGTGCTCATACACCCAAGGGTTGGTGCGGGTATATTCAAATGTAAAAGCTGTATTTTTAATAAGATTAGTAAAACGTACGCCTGCTTTAAAGCTTAAAAAATTAGTTTGCTGATTGGACTTAAATATTTTAGAAATATTTATTTCATCTACAAATAACGTTCCGTATAAATGTGTTTTAGGAATATTACGACAACTAATATCTAAAAACATTTGCGAGTTTTCTCCTACAGCATTGCTACCCGCCCCATTGTAGGTATGATCGGCAGAAGGATAAAACATAAACGGAATAAGATAGACAGGCTGAATATATTTATCGGCATACACAACAGAATTTCCGATAGAGATATGCAAATTTTTTACTGGCCTTATAGTTAAAAGATTTGCAGCCACATATTTCGGAATAAAATCTTGACGAAGGCTACTACCCATACCATACGTGCGAGACGAATCTAAAATTTGTGAGATAAGCGAGCCATGAATGTAATTAAACTCAAGCCACTTGGCAGGCTTTAATTTATAGTTAAGGTAGGCAAATGAAGGCGCTCTGCCGGTAAAAATAGTAGCTCCATTGTAGTTGTTTCCCCAAGCAAAATTATCTTTAATTAAACTAATAGAACCCCATTTCCAACCATAAGTAATACCTCCGCGGGCATCATCAAAATCGGCTTGGTTTTTAGCGCCGGGTTTTAAATTGGCTCCCGGATCTTGTGTTATGTAGTTTGGCGATATTAAAAGATTTTTAAAACTGTTATCTCGTAAGCTAAAATAAAACCCAAAGTGCTTGCCAATTGTAGCATTTATTTCCGCTCCACCCCAACGGTGCCAAGCATTTCCATTTTTATTGGTTGAGTATGAATAGCCTAAAATAGGGTTTAATGTAAACGTAAAAAGAGAATCTTTGTAGTAAAATAAATCCAATCGTTTTTTATACGGTTGATTTGCAATAAAATCTTTCCACAAAAAAGTGGTTCTGTTATTAGCATAAAATTCTTTGTTATAATCTTTCAAAAAAAATGCTAAATCTTTTTGCTGACGCACAGTTAGCATTTCTTTTTTTGTTTCAGCCTCTTTCAATTTTTTTTCCAATTACCGCTTCATCGAAAGCTTG
>CAIXZI010000072.1 GCA_903923915.1 uncultured Bacteroidota bacterium | reverse complement strand
TCGTGGGTAAGTTCTGGAATACAAATACCTTCCAACACCAACTCATTACTGGTGCTGTTAAAATCTACTTTTGGCGTTTTTTCTGTTGATTCTATGGATAAAGTCATAGTTCCCTTCACAAATTTAAAATAATTTTTAAACCTTTAGCTATTGTTTTGATTTAATACTTGTTTTAACGAATAGCCAATCACGCAAATATCATCGGTTTGGTTACCATTTTTCTTCCACTCAATATGTTGTTTCCATAAATAGTTTTTTTGTTTTTGAAAAGACAGGTCTTCAATTTCAAGCAAGGTTTGTTTAAAACGACTCTTACTATATTTCTTAATATCCGTACCATTAAATTGATCGAAGTATCCATCGGTACTCATATAAATTTTTAAATCTTCGTTTATTAAACGTATTTGAGTGGTAAACTGTGTTTTTAAATCAGAGGCAATTCCTCCAATTGGTATTCGATTACCCTTTATTTCATTCAGGTTTCCATCGCTAACCAAATACAAATTGTGCATAGCCCCACTAAATAACAATACTTTATATTTTAAATCGAGTACACAAAGCGAAACATCTAATCCATCTAAAATTTCATCCGCTTGTTTGTATTGATTTAATGATTCTTTTATTCGTCGGTTTAAAAAATCAAGAATTAAACCAGGGTCAAACATATTATATTCTTTAATAGCTTGCGATATAATATTGCTACATAAAATACTTAACAGCGCTCCAGAAACCCCGTGCCCGGTACAATCTCCAAGGGCTATAAATATTTTATCATCTTTTCTATAACACCAGTAAAAATCTCCACCAATAACATCACGTTGTTTTAAAATGATAAAAGATTCGGGTATCATAGCTTGCATGTAGGATTCAGGTGGCATAACCGATTGCTGAATTCTACGCGAATACTCGATGTTGTCTGATATATCTTTATTCTTTTCAGACAATTCTTTACGATACGTAATTTGCTCAACACCCAGCTGGATTGACTCGGCCAAATCGGTAAGTATCTGTATGTCTTGTTCTGAAAACGTATCGGGTTTAGACGACAGTACTGATATAGTGCCTGTTACATGATTGCCCCGTTTGATGGCTACGCTTAAAAAAGAACGTGTGTTAGCTTTGATAGTATCATCCGGAAAACTATTGATGTTTTCTATTTGCGATGGCTTTGCACTACTATACAGTAAATAATCTTTTTTGTCAAAGGCGTTAAAATTAAAATGGTCTTTACCAATTTGTATATGTTGTTTGATAGAAGAGGTATGTATATCATAATAAAAAGTTTCTAATTTTTTATTTTGTGGATAATGAAATGTGATAAAAGTACTTTTGTATTGATTTATACTGGTGCATAGTTTAAACAAAACCGAATTGATTAATTCTGTTTTGTTTTTTGCGTTGATAAATTCTTTTTTAATGTTGTTGATTACCTGTAACCTATCTGAATAACTTTGTATGCGCGTGTTTTGAAGCTCTATCGTTTCTTTATTATTAATTTGGTCTAAGGTAATGGCAACAGCATCTGCAATTTGTCGGGCAAAATTGATGTAATCTTCGTCAAATAAATTTTTATGTTCTGAGGCTAAGTTAAAAGACCCCATAAGTTTGCCATTAAAAAACAAAGGGGTAATTAGGTACGAGTTAATACCTAAATTTTTTACAATATCATCACTTTTTGATAAGGGACCCGAGGTAAATAAATCATCTACTTTAAAATATTTATTATTTAATAAGTTGGGTAAGCTTCTATAATCTGAAGCCGGAAGTATTTGTAAATCAATTTTACTTTCATTTGCTTTATACTCGTATAGATAGGCAGTTTTTACATCTTCATCAAACAAAGTAAGTGTAGCACGTTTGGCATCTGAAATTTTAACCTTTAGTTCAGTAAGTAAGCGCTCTATTAGAATATTTTTTTGAGTGGCTTCTAAAATTATTTGCTTTACTTCATTTAATAATTCTAGTTTTTCTGAATACTGTTGGATACGAATATTTTTTTCTTCAATTTGTTTTTGAGCCTCTATACGCTCTGTAACATCGCGGCATATTACCTGAAAACCTACAATTTTTTTGCCTTCATTTTCATTACGAGAAAGCTTGGCCGATTGGCCTATCCATATTTCTTTTCCACTTTTAGTAATTATAGGAATTTCTATATAAATCTCATCCGCTTGCTCGGCAACTTGTTTTAGGTAAAAATGGCTTACTTGTCGTACATAATCTTTACGCACTAATTTATTAAAGCGCATGTGCAGCAATTCTTCCATCGTATATTCGGTTATACGCGATGTAACTTCGTTTACATAGGTAAAAAAACCTTCTATACTGGTGGTGTAAATAATATCACTGGCGGCTTCTACAATGTGTTGGTAGCGCTCTTCTATTTCTTTTTTATCGGTTATATCAATACCAATACCTACTACC
>CAIXZI010000071.1 GCA_903923915.1 uncultured Bacteroidota bacterium | reverse complement strand
TCCATCAGTCATTAAATAATAAACATCTCCCTTTTTAAATTCTATGGCGTGGGTTGTAAATGGCTGCGGATTATCTGTTTTACCAATAGATTGTTTATTCGCTTTAATTTCATGCACAGCTTTATTTGAAATATACCACAACTGGTTATTAGCTCCACTCCACGATATTTTTTGATGTGTGGTATCTATAGATAGCAATGAAATATCCATACCATCTTTTATTTCTTCGCCACTCTTCTTAAATGTTTCTAAAACCAGCTCGCGTGTTTTATCTAATATCTTTCCGGTATCGCGTAAGCCAAATTCTTTTACAGCACTATTAAGGGCATTACTGCAAACTACAGATACCATAGCGCCTGGTACACCATGCCCGGTGCAATCAGCAGCGGCTATAAAAATAATGTGGTCAATTTCTTCCATCCAGTAAAAATCTCCGGCAATAATATCTTTTGGTTTATATAGTAAAAATGTATCTGGTAATTTTTGCTGTATTAGTTCAATAGGCGGCAGTATGGCATCCTGTATGCGTTTGGCATAATTAATACTATCGGTAATGTCCTTATTTTTTTCTTCAATAATTTCTTTTTGTTGTTCAAGCTCTTCTTTTTGTTTTACCACCTCGGCGGTACGCTCAAGCACTTTATCTTCCAGTATTTTTTTCTCCATTAATAAAGTATGCTCTCTGTATTTTATGTAAGCATAAACAATTACAACAAATACAACAACGCATATAATATAAAACCAAATAGTACGATACCAAGGCGGAGAAATTGTAAATGTAAATGTTACGGGCTCTGCATTCCAAACTCCATTAGCGCCTACTGCTTTTACTTTAAAGGTGTAAGTACCCGGTGCAAGTCCAGGATAATCACGTTCAGTTTGTGTGGTAACTGGCGACCAATCTTTCTCCCAACCTTCTAACTGATAACGGTATTTTATTTTTTGCGGATTATTTAAAGAGATAGCCGAAAACTGAAACATCAAATGATTTTCGGCATACGGAAGTGTAAGGTTATACGGAAGATTAAACCAAGGCACAACAGAATCTGTTTTTGTTTTCCAATCAACTTCGTTATAAAATAATTTAACGGATGTGATGTGTGTTTGTGGAGAATTTTGATGTGCTTTATCTGCCGCAGGATTGTAACAGGTCAACCCTTTAACAGTTCCTATCCAAATATTATTTTGTTTGTCTTTGTAGATGGCGTTATCATTACACTCTACTCCGGTAAAGCCATCGGTGGCATTATAGTTTACAACCGCACTAATTTTACCCGCATCGCTAAATATAATTTTACTTAAACCTTTATCGGTACCCACCAATAAATTTTTAGCATCTTCAAACACCAGCGACTTAATAGCATTAGAACTCAACAAACTATCATTAACAATACATTTAATTTTTATTTTTTCGTTAGTGTGTACATCAAACATATATAGGCCGCCGTTGTTTGTGCCAATCCAAATATTTCCATCTGCACCTTGGGTTAATGCTTTTATGTTTTTATGATGCAGGCCTTCTGCTTCATCGTAAGTTGTAATATCTCCTGCGCCGCTATACATAGCTAATCCACCACCGGTGCCAAACCAAATATTTCCTTTTTTATCTTGTATAATGGCATTTACATCTTTATTGCTAATCATAAGCGTTGCCATATCAATGTTTAAAAACTTTACGCCATCGTATAAGCTAATACCCTCTTTAGTGCCGCACCATACTTTACCGCTTTTATCTACTAAAATGCTATAGGTACTATTATCAAGTAAACCTTGTTCTTTATTATAATTGCTAAATGTTTTGCCGTTAAACTTGGTAACGCCTGCATCTGATATAGCCATCCAGATGTTTGAATTTTTAGATGTTTTGCCTGCTGAGATAGAAAGAATATTATTGCCCAACAAACCATTGCTTGTGGTGTAGTTATTAAACTGAGGCTTTGTTTTATCAAAACTCATTTGTACAACACCACCAGCAGTAGCCAACCAAAAATTACCAAGCGAATCTTGATCTATACCTTGTACAATATTATTAGGCAAACCGTCTTTCTCTCGGTAATGAGCAAATCTATCGCCCATATACTTACATAATCCTTCGCTGTTGGTACCTATCCAAATATTTTCTTCATTGTCTTCAAACACACACAACATTTGGTTTCCAGGTAAACCGGTTGCATTGGTATAATGTTCAAAATTAAATTTTGCAGCATTTTTTGTCGAAGTATTTCTATTACGTATAATTCCATTCTCTGCCGAAGCAAACCACATTTCATGCTGAGATGATTGAAAAATATTCCAAACTTTTTTAGCCGTAAAACCATTACTCTCATTAAAGATGGTAACCTTGCGTGTAAGCAATTCTATGAAAAAATCTTTCTTGCTATTTTGTTTAGGTGGCGCAATGCTAAACACACCTTCTTCTAACATACCAAACCAAAGTGCACCCTCTTTATCTTCGCCAATAGAAAGTATAAAATCACTTGGAATTTCTTTTCCGCCTCTAAGTTGGTCTATTCTAAACGTATCTTTTTCAATCGTAATAATGTTTAAGCCACCAAAGGTTGCCAGCCATAAATGCCCTTCTTTATCCTGATGAATATTAAAAATAGCGTTATTGCTTAAGCCCTTGCGCTCATCAATTACCTGTACTTTAAAAGAATCTTTACTTATTTGTGTAACTTTATTTACGCCGCCATCATCAGTACCAGCCCAAATGTTGCCGTCTTTATCTTCTATAATGGATAAAACGGTGGTACCCGCTAAACCGTTTTTTTTGCCGATAGTTTTAAATTTTAAGCCATCGTATAAAATTAAACCCTCATCTTTAGTGCCTGCCCACAACCTACCTTTTTTATCCAGCAATAAACTTCGCACAATATCGCCGCTAAAGCCTTCTTTTTTAGAAAATGTTTTAAAGTTTATGCCATCAAAACGGCAAAGTCCGCCACCCTCGGTACCCAACCATAAATAGCCGTTTTTATCTTGGACAATGCTGTAAATGGTTGTTTGGGGCAAACCCTGTTCTATAGAATAAACCTGAAAATTGTTGCGTTGAGCAACTAAGGGTATAGCAAATGCCAAACATAAAATGCAATAATATATAAACGCTTTTTTTATCATTTGGTATAATGAACAAATGTAATAAACAAATTTAGAGCAATTTTTAAATGCTTAATTTTAGGTTAAATTTGATTTGTTATGATTAAGGAAGTTCTAAATTTAACTTCTAAATTAGCGGCATGCTAACTATTGATATTCACACCCATATTTTGCCTGAAAATTTACCCGACTGGGGTAAAAAATTTGGCTACGGAGAATTTACGCGTCTTGAACATCATAAGCCTTGCTGCGCCCGCATGATGAAAGGCACTAAGTTTTTTAGAGAGATAGAAAGCAATTGCTGGAGTGGCGAAAAACGTATTGAAGAATGCAATGTACACGGCGTTGATATGCAGGTTTTATCAACCATACCGGTGCTTTTTAATTATTGGGCAAAGCCGCAGGATGGCTTAGAGATTTCAAAGTTTTTGAATGATCATATTGCAGAAGTGGTTAACCTAAATCCAAAAAGATTTATTGGCTTGGGTACGGTTCCGCTTCAAGATATTGATTTATCTATAAAAGAATTAGAGCGTTGTAAAAAGATAGGCTTAGTTGGTGTGCAAATTGGCAGTAATATCAATCAGCTTAATTTAAACGAAGAACAATACCATCGTTTTTATGAAGCTTGCGAGGCTTTAGATATGTGCATTTTTGTTCATCCCTGGGAAATGATGGGCGAGCAAAACATGCAAAAATATTGGCTTCCGTGGTTAGTGGGTATGCCTGCCGAAACATCTCGCGCTATATGTTCTATGTTGCTTGGCGGCATTTTTGAAAAATATAAAAAATTACGTGTTGCTTTTGCGCATGGTGGAGGTTCTTTTCCGTTTACGCAGGGTAGAATTGCACATGGCTATGATTGTCGCCCAGATTTAGTGGCTATTGATAATCCGGTTCATCCAAATAATTTTAAAGGCAAGTTTTATGTAGATTCTTTAGTTCATTCGCCAAAAGCATTAGATTTTTTGGTTGATGTAATGGGCGAAGATTTTGTAGCTTTAGGTAGCGATTACCCTTTTCCGCTTGGAGAAAATGTGCCGGGAGCCTTAATTAAAAAACATATTGAAGATAAAAATATTCAACAAAAATTATTGAGCAAGAATGCGTTGAACTGGTTGAATTTAAAAATGTAAGATGTCTAAAAAGAAAAAAATAGGTGTTGTAATAATTTTTATTTTGGTATTAATACAATTTATTCGTCCTGAAAATAACGTGGGTGTTGCAGATACTTCGATTGATATTACACATTCTGTTACAGTAACCCCTGAAATAAAAAGCATGTTAGAAAAATCGTGCTATGATTGCCATTCTAATCATACCGAATATCCTTGGTATTTTAATTTTCAGCCCATTGCCGGGTGGCTTGCCCATCATGTAGAAGAAGGAAAAGATGAGCTTAATTTTTCGGAATTTAACACGTATAAACAAAAACGTAAAATCCATAAACTAAAAGAAGTAATAGAACAAGTTAAAGCAGGTGAAATGCCTATGAGCTCTTATTTGATTATACATAAAGATGCTGTGTTAAATGAAGAGCAAAAAAATAAACTTATAAAATGGGCTGAAGAAAGTATTGCTACTTTGAATGATACCATTAAAAAATAACCTTTTTGGTTTTAGATAACTAACAATCAGCAGTTTAAAACTCTTTTTAATTTTTTTTAACAATTTCTTCAGAATATAAATTAGTAGTATCTTTACTCTAAAGTTTAGTATCTTTACTCTATTAGTAAACAAATGAAGAAATTATACACAGTAGTATGTCTTTTTTTAAGTATGTTTTTATTTGGACAACAAAAAAGTGTTCAAAAGAAAAATCATTATACACCGCAAGAACTAAAAGGCTTTGATGGCAAGGCTGCTTGGCAACAGGCGGTTAAAAGAAGTCAGAAGCCTTTTGAGCAAAAAGAGGTTTATAATGCTATTGAAAGAAATTTTGTTCAGTCTAAAAAAAATAAAGTTGGAGCGCAGGTAATTCAATCTAAGCAGCCATATAGCTATTCTTACGATGGTAGTAAGAATAAAACCATTATAAATTTAAGCCCGTATAGCTCATACTGTACTAATGCCGACTTTTCAAGTGCTAATTTTTCTAACTGGACAGGCGGAACTTATGATAACTCAGCAGGGTCAAATTGGAACACTTTTACACCTGCTTGGATTAATGGTGTTGTAACACTAGGAAATAATAACCCTGCACAACCGTCAACTACCGGCGGTTTTGGATCTCCAACGGTAAGGCATACCATACTTTCTATACCTCCAACAGTTAATAACCCACCTACAAATTGTATTGGTTGGGATTCTATTGCTATTAATTATCCAAATCACTTATCAGACATACCTTTTGTGCCACCAACAGGTGGTGGTGTTACTTGTAGATTGGGAAATGCAAACCCAAATTATGAAACTGAAGAGCTTTCTTATGTGATGAATGTAACCAATCAAAACTCACAATTTACGTATGCTTATGCCGTAGTTTTATATGATGGAGGTCATGCATCAGGCGAGCAACCTTTCTTTAAAGTTACCATGACGGATCAGTCGGGTAATCCTATTGCCGGATGTGGACAATATCAGGTAGATGCTACCTTGGTTTCTACAGATCCTACTTTTCATAGAGCGTCTCAATATAATTCGTTTACCACACCTGCTACATGGACAGATGGTTATACAGCACCAGGAGTTCCTGACACCATTAACTGGTTTTATGATATTTATTATAAAAATTGGACTATGGTTGGAGTTGATCTTACCGCCTACGTTGGGCAAAACGTAACTATTACGTTTCAAACAGCTGATTGTATTTTTGGAGGACATTGGGGTTACGCTTATATTGATGCAACTTGTAGTCCTGCGGTTGCTGTAGTAAATATGTGTCAAAATGTAAATACACAACAAGTTATTGGGCCTGCAGGTTATGTAAGTTATCAATGGTATGGGCCAAATAGCCCAACTCTTGCTATTCCTGCTCCGCAAGGAACAAGCGATACCTTAGTTGTAACTAATGGAGTTTTGGGTGATGTTTATTATGTTACGGCTGTGTCTGCAAATGGTTGTACAGCTACTATGCAGGCTGTTTTACAATACTCTAAAATAAATGTTTTATACACTAACAGCACGCCAAGTTGCCTTAATGGAAATAGTGGTACCGCCAGTATTACTGGTACAGGTAGTCCAACGGGCAGTTATACCTATAATTGGTTAAATTCAAGTGGGCAAAGTGTGGGTAATACGCAGCAAGTTACAGGTTTGGCGCCAGGTACTTATTCGGTGCATTTAGCATCTACGGCGGCAAGTTGTGGTAGTCATGATACTACGGTAACCGTTGGTATTGCGCCGGCAACTACCCTTAGTCAATTAAAGAATTTTTGCGGCAGTTCGGCTTATTTAACTGTTCCGCCAGGTAGTACAGGCATACAGTGGTATGGCCCGGGTGGTTTACTTATTCCAGCCCCGCAGGGTACAAACGATACGTTGTTGGCAACTGGCGCATCTAATAATCAAGTTTATACAGCAACTTATACCGGTAGTGGATGTAAAGATTCTTTACTACTTATACTTACCCAAGTATCGGGTGGTACGTTAAGTCATAGTAATCTTCAAAATGTATGTATTGGTGCAACAAACGGACAGGCAACAGTTAATTTAAGTACAACAGCGGCATCTCCCTATAATTATAGTATTACAGGCCCTGGGTTTAGCAATAACTATCCAAATTCAAGCAGCACGAGTATTCCTTTAACAGGTTTAGGTTATGGTAATTATACGGTAAGTGCTTTTGATGGAACATGTTTTTATGCAGATAATTTTAAAATAGATACCATACCTGTACCGGTAAGTATTAGCGTTGCACCCACAGTTTTATGTGGTGCTAATGGTAATACCGCAGTAATGAGTTTTTCATTTACTTCTGCACCGCCAACACTTTGTCAAACAAGTACCATGGCTTGCTTAAACCCGCAACAGTTTGCGTGTGGACCAAGCAATGCCGTAACACCAAGTCCTTTTCAATACCCAAGTCCGTATGGAAATTATTATACCAAAATGCGTGCGCAATATATTTATACAGCAACAGAATTAAATGCGGCAGGTATTAATGCAGGTAACTTAAGTAGTGTAGCGTTTAATATCACTAATTTAAATACATCCATTACTTCTTATCCTAACTTTAATATTTCTGTAGGATGTTCGGGGCAAAGTACGTTTACTTCTTTATCTAACGAAACTTCTTTAATTACAGGACTTACAAATGTTTATAGCAGTCCGAGTGTAAATATTACTTTAGGTTTAAACTCTTATAATTTTACACAACC
>CAIXZI010000070.1 GCA_903923915.1 uncultured Bacteroidota bacterium | reverse complement strand
CATCAAATTTTGGCCGTGGTTTGAAGCCAACCGCCAACGAATCATCGTCGCCAGCGTGGCGGCAGTTATAGTTTTGTTTGTCTGGTATTTCATCGCGACGCAGCGTGTAAAAAAAGGTTTAGGTATTACTTCAACCGATTTATTTAGTAGTGGAGTTGAATACGTATGCGAGTTAAAATTTGACGGTTTATCTATCAGTTTAACCTACGAGCATGGTAGGCTTACCCAGGCTGTAACCCGTGGAGATGGAGTGCAGGGCGATGATGTAACTACTAATGTAAAAACCATTCGCAGCATTCCGCTTGCATTAAAAGGAGATTATATTGATTTGTTTGAAATACGCGGTGAGATATTTTTACCTTTAAATGTATTTGCTGAAATCAATAAAGAACGCGAAGAAATTGGTGATGCACTTTTGGCCAACCCCCGCAATGCTGCTTCAGGCACCATGAAAATGCAGGACTCAGCTGTTGTAGCAAAACGCAAATTAGATTGTTTTGTTTATTACATGATGGGCGAAAATCTTCCTGCAAAATCTCATTATGAAAATTTAGAAAAAGCAAAAACATGGGGTTTTAAAATTTCTCCTTATACAAAATTATGTAATAGCATTGATGAAGTGTTTGATTTTATTGATACATGGGATAAAAAAAGAAATGATCTTCCATTCGACATAGATGGCATTGTAATAAAAGTAAATGATTACACCCAGCAACAACAGCTTGGTTTTACAGCCAAATCGCCACGCTGGGCCATTGCTTATAAATTTAAAGCAGAACAGGTTTCAACTATTTTAGAAGAAATTACCTATCAAGTTGGTCGTACCGGTTCTATAACGCCTGTAGCAAATTTAAAACCTGTATTGTTGGCAGGAACAACTGTAAAACGCGCATCCTTACACAATGCAGATATTATAGAAAAATTAGATGTGCGTATTGGCGATTATGTTTTTGTAGAAAAAGGTGGAGAGATTATTCCAAAAATTGTTGGCGTTGATTTATCTAAAAGAAATCCTGATGCTCAAGTTGTAAAATATATTACGCATTGCCCTGAGTGCGGCTCTCTTCTTGAAAGACGAGAGGATGAAGCTAATCATTATTGTATAAATGAAAATCATTGTCCGCCACAAATAAAAGGAAAGATTGAGCATTTTGTAAGTCGTAAGGCTATGAACATTGATAGCTTGGGTGGTGAAACAATCGAGCAATTATATAATGAAAGACTCATCAATAACATTGCAGATATTTACATATTAAAAAAAGAACAGTTGCTTCCATTAGAAAGAATGGCAGAAAAATCTGTCAATAATTTATTGGAAGGAATTGAAGCCTCAAAGCAAATTCCGTTTGAACGAGTGCTGTACGGCATTGGCATTAGGCACGTGGGAGAAACTACGGCAAAAAAAATTGCGCGCAAAGTAAAAAATATAAATGCGTTAATTAATGCTACAGAAGAAGAGTTAGTAAACATCGATGAAGTAGGGGGGGTGATTGCAAAAAGTATTGCCGCGTTTTTTGCAAATGCTGAAAACAAAAATATAATCGAACGCTTAAAAAATTATGGCTTGCAATTTGAATTAAGTGAAGAACAATTGCAAAGCACCACCGATAAATTAAGTGGAAAGACATTTGTAATTTCGGGTGTATTTCAAAAGCACAGTAGAGATCAATTAAAAGATTTGATTGAAAAGAACGGCGGAAAAAATACGGGTTCTATTTCTGCCAAAACAAATTATGTTTTAGCCGGAGATAATATGGGCCCTGAAAAATTAAAGAAGGCTGAAAAACTTGGTGTTGCTATCATAAGTGAAGATGATTTTTTAAACTTAATTGCATAGATGAATTTTATTACAAAACATATTGCCAATTATCAAATAAAGAAATTATTCACTTCGCCTCGTAATAAGCAGTTTGTAAAGTTAAGCGATGCGAAAACTATTGGTATTATTTTCGAGGCAACAAATAGCGAAACGTTCGAAACAGTTAAGAAGTTTATCGCTCAATTAAAAGAATACACAAAAAACGTACATGCTATTGGATATGTAGATGAAAAGCTAACACCCAACTATTCTTATATAAAAACAGACATTGATTTATTTAATAAAAAGGAATTGAAAAGTTTTTATCAACCGCAAAGTCCGTACATAAAAACATTTATAGAAGATGAAAAAGATTTACTGATAGATATTAATTTCGATCAAAAAATTCCGTTAAGATATATTTCAGCAGCCTCTAAAGCAAAATGCAAGGTTGGCATCCACGTTCCTGAAAATGAGCCAATGCATGATGTTTTAATTGCTACAACGCAAGAGCAAGGCATCGGTTTTTATTTGCAGCAAGTGGTAAAATACCTTACAACCATTTAAAAATTGGTCAAAATTATTGCGTCAACATAGCTTTGTTGAAAATCATTAATAGTATTTCTTGGCTTATTGATATATTAAAAATAGCTTTAAGAAAAATTATTGTATGGCTAAGAAAGCAAGTAGTAGTAGCAAACAACCTAAAATAAAAAAAATATTTGTTTTAGATACTTCGGTAATTATATACGACCACACGGCAATT
>CAIXZI010000069.1 GCA_903923915.1 uncultured Bacteroidota bacterium | reverse complement strand
ATTTTTATTGTTTTTTTTAAATAGGGCGCAAAGGTACTAAAAAAAGGGCAAAAGGCAATAAACAAAAGCCATTAACTTATGGTTATTAAAAATGGGCTTTGGGCGTTCCGGCAGGTTACTGCCGTCGGGCTTTTCGTTTCAAGCTTTTAAGATTACTTAAAAGGCCTTCCACTACAAATGCTTTTTAGCATTCTGCGAAACAATTCAAAAAAACAAAAATGATGAGCTTAATCCCTAACGCAAAAATGCGCATTTAATTAAGAAAACCGCTTATTTGCCAAAGAATATAGGGTTTTTACAAGCTGATTATCATCTTTCCAGTTATAAATTTGTTTTAAAGAATCGAGGTAAAACAACGTTTCATCTAATGTATTGATAGAGTTTAATTGCTGAAAAGCGGTTTCAAATTCTTTTGGATTCTGAAAAAACAACTCGTTTATAACCCTAAACCTATCATTAATGCTAAATTCTATTTTTTTAAGCGAAGGGCTTTCTTCCTGAGAAACAGGATTAGCAGGCTTTTCGATAGTTTCAACTTTTATTTCAGACTTTGGAGGCGTAATTTCTTCTTCAACCACAGGAACAATAGGCTCTTCAACTACCGGAGGCACGCTTTGCATAATTTTAAGATGCACTTGCAAATTGCCTTGTGTTTTTAACACATGCGCATACACGGCCAAATTACGGTAAAGCTTCTCTACTTCGCTTAAAAAGTGTTCCGCTTCCGCTTGTGTCAGCGATTCGTTTTGCAATAATTGCGTTACATGCTGTTCCACATTTTTAGCCTCTTCTTTTAATTGCTGTATCACAAAATCTCTTTGCATAGTTTATGGGTAAATCCTGTTAAAAATAACGTATTTTTGTATGGTTTATTATTATTTTATTAATAAGTTTTTAGACACTTTATTAAACATACAGCATGTTTTTAGAACACCATAGACATCCCTCAAACAAAAAAGGAAGCATTGAAGTTATATGCGGCAGTATGTTTTCGGGCAAAACCGAAGAACTTATACGCAGATTAAAACGTGCGCAATTTGCTAAACAAAAAGTAGAAATTTTTAAACCGAAAATAGATACGCGTTACCATGAAATGGATGTGGTATCGCACGATTCGAATGCTATTATGAGTACGCCTGTGCCGGCCAGCTCTAACATTTTATTATTGGCAAATGATGTAGATGTAGTCGCCATTGACGAGGCTCAATTTTTTGACATGGAACTTGTTGGCGTGTGCAATCAGTTGGCAAATAGCGGCGTACGTGTTATTGTAGCCGGATTAGATATGGATTTTGAAGGAAAACCTTTTGGTCCCATGCCTCAGTTGATGGCAACTGCCGAACACGTTACTAAAGTACATGCTATTTGTATGGATTGCGGCGCGCTGGCAACATTTAGCTATCGTAAATCAGCAAATAAATCGTTGGTTATGCTTGGTGAAACAGAATCGTATGAGCCGCTTTGCAGAGAGTGTTACAATAAATCTTTTCAAAAAAACGATTAAGGTTTATGAACTTTACGGCTCTTCAGACTTCAACTATTTTATCTGCCAAATTAATTGGCAAAGAAGAAAATTATTTTTCAAACATAGTTACTGATAGTCGTACAGCGGGCTTCACAACACAAGCACTTTTTGTTGCCATTAAAGGCGAAAGACATAACGCACACATTTATATAAAAGAACTTTTTCAACAAGGTTGCCGTTGTTTTTTAGTAAGTGAAGAACATGCGTATTATACCGAATTAAAAGACGCATCTTTTTTATTGGTTGATGATACTTTGCTTGCTTTGCAACACTTAGCAGCTTACAAAAGAAATTTGTTTAAGATACCTGTGGTTGGCATTACAGGTAGCAATGGCAAAACCATTGTAAAAGAATGGCTGTGGCAATTACTGCGAGCCGATTATACTGTTTGTAAAAATCCAAAGAGTTATAACTCGCAAATTGGTGTACCGCTTTCTGTTTGGCAATTAAACGAACACAGTAATTTTGCCTTGTTTGAAGCAGGTATTTCTTTGCCAGGTGAAATGCAAAGACTTGAACAAATTATAAAACCTACTATTGGCATCATCACTAATATTGGTAGTGCACACGACGAAAATTTTACCGATTACTTACAAAAAACCACCGAGAAACTTTTGCTTTTTAAGCATACTGATACTTTAATTTATTGCAAAGATT
>CAIXZI010000068.1 GCA_903923915.1 uncultured Bacteroidota bacterium | reverse complement strand
TCTTTAATTTCAATTTTTGCGCCTTCTAAGCCTGCTACATCAGCAAAAGTTATGTTTACGTTTATGTCTTTATCAAACAAAACGGCTTTGCTTTTTCCAATATTGAAAATTTGTCCACCGCCCGCGCCCCCATTCATACGACGCATAATAAACATCCAAACAATAACCATTAAAATTAACGGCCATAACCAACCTAAGTATTCGCCCCATTCGGTGCGGTCTTCGCGCGTTGGGTTAACCATTTTATCTTCGGCAATACCTGCTTTTTCCTGCACCTGACGCACTCTTTCTAAAAAGAATTTTACATCAGGAACAGAAACAATAAACTGTGGGCCTTGTACCGTTTTTGGATTAGCAACAATAGGCTTGTTGTTTTGTGTATATCTAAAAAGTGATAAGCTATCAGGGTTTACACATATTTCGGCCGTTTTTTCGTTTACAATAGTAATTGATGCCACATCGCCTTTTGCAAGCATAGTTTGCTCAAAAAAAGTTTCGGTTACTTTACGCGCTCCGCCACCAAAGCCGGCTCCATCATAATAAGTAACTAAAATTAGAATAACGATAATGATGGCATATATCCAATAAAAATTGAAACCGCCACCGCCGCCACCTTTGTTAGAAGGCATGCTGCCTTTACGTAAACGATCACGCATTTTTTCGAACTGATCTTTCAATTCTTCATTGTTTTTTTGAGAAGAAGGCTGACCGGGCTTGTTGGCAGGCGAGTTGCTGCTTTCGGTAGATTTAGGTTCTTCTTGAATGTTTTCGCTCATAATATTTTTATAAAATATTTTATTTCAATCTTGTTATTTCTGCATCAGCCCACAACTCTTCTAAACGATAAAAATCGCGTGTTTGTTGCTGAAATACATGCACCATAATATCTACGTAATCTAATAAAATCCATTCGGCGTTTTCCCAACCTTCGGTATGAAACGGGCGCTCATTTAATTGTTTTTTAACGGTTTCTTCAACCGAAGATGCAATTGAATCAACGTGTGTAGAAGATTCTGCATCGGCAATTACAAAAAAATCAAACGAACGATTTTTAATATTGCTTAAATCTAAAATGGTTATGTTTTTTGCTTTGCGTTCTTCTAAACCATCTATAATGCTATCTAATAAAGGGTTACTGACTTTTAATTTTGTTTCCTCTTTTTTAGGTGCAGCTTTTTTTACGGCTTCTTTTTTAGCAACAACTTTTTTAACCGCAGCCTTTTTAGCAACTACCTTTTTTACTGCCGCTTTTTTTACAACAACCTTTTTAGTTGCTATTTTTTTTGCGATTGTTTTTTTTACCGCAACTTTTTTAACTGCACTTTTTTTAGCGGGAGCATTTTTAACTGCTACTTTTTTTGCCGCTGCTTTTTTAGTAGCCTTTTTTACTGCTTTTTTAACCGCAGCCTTTTTTATAATTTTTGCCATATAATTTTACCGAAACTTTATTTTTTACGCAAACGCGTATCATGCAAAGATAACATTATTTTTGCCGTTATATGGATACGCTTTTTGTTGGTCAACATATACTTGAGTTAGATGCGACAGAATCTACCAATACCTATGCCACTAATTTAATTAAAGAAATACCCGTTGTTGAAGGAACGATTGTTTTAACACATAATCAAACTAAAGGGCGCGGACAAGTTGGTAACACCTGGCAGGCTGAAAGTGGCAAAAACCTTACGTTTTCTTTGATTTTGCACCCTAATTTTTTAGCGATTGATAAGCAGTTTTATTTAAGCAAAATAACATCTTTGGCTGTTTTTGGCATGCTGACAGATTTTTTAAATACAAGCCTTTATGACATAAAAATTAAGTGGCCAAATGACATATTGGTTAATGATAGAAAGATAGCGGGTATCTTAATTGAGAACATATTGCGGGGTAATTTTTTACAAAGTTCGGTAATTGGGGTAGGTATAAATATCAATCAACAAGGGTTTAATAATGTAGATAAACAAGCAACTTCGCTTGGTATTTTGCTTCAGCAAGATTTTGATTTAAAAGAAATGCTTCATGCTTTTTGTAGGCATTTTGAAGCGTTATACTTACTGCTTAAACAAGGAAATTTCAATAAAATTAGTGAGGCTTATTTTAAGCAATTATATAAGTTTAATGAATTTGCCGTATACCAAGCTGGAGAAAAAACTTTTACAGCAAAAATATCTGGTGTTGAGGAAAGTGGCTTGCTTGTATTAACTACAGAGCAAAATGAAGTTTTAAAATTTAACTTTAAAGAAGTAGCTCTTTTGCGTTAGGGATTGAAGCAAGCTGCCGTGCAGCGCGCAAAGCCCGACGGTGGTAATCCACCGGAACGCCCAAAATAACTTTATAAATTATTTTCTTACAATCTCCGCGCCAATGGCGTTAAGTCGCGTATCGATGTGTTGATATCCTCTGTCTATTTGATTAATATTAAACATGGTGCTCTTACCTTTTGCGCTTAACGCAGCAATTAATAAAGATACACCGGCGCGTATATCGGGTGATGCCATTTGTATAGCTTTAAGTTGCGTTTGTCTGTCTAAACCCATTACCACAGCTCTGTGCGGGTCGCTTAAAATAATTTGCGCGCCCATGTCAATTAGTTTATCTACAAAAAACAAACGACTCTCAAACATTTTTTGATGGATGAGCACGTTGCCTCTTGCCTGTATGGCAGTAACCAAAACAATACTTATCAAATCGGGTGTAAAGCCCGGCCATGGCGCATCAGACACGGTTAAGATAGAACCATCAATAAAAGTATCTATCTCGTAATGATCTTGTGCAGGGATGTGCAGATCTTCTCCGCGTCGTTCTAATTTAATGCCCAAGCGAGAAAAAATATTTGGTATAACACCCAGCTTATCATAAGCTACATCTTTTATCGTAATATCCGATTGTGTAACGGCTGCAAGTCCAATAAAAGAGCCTATTTCAATCATATCAGGCAACAAACGATGCGTGGTGCCACCCAGTTTTTTTACGCCTTCAATAGTCAGTAAATTAGAACCGACACCGGTAATTTTTGCACCCATGCGGTTAAGCATAGCGCAAAGTTGTTGCAAATATGGTTCGCAAGCTGCGTTATAAATAGTGGTAATTCCTTCTGCTAAAACGGCCGCCATTAAAATGTTGGCGGTACCTGTAACCGATGCTTCATCAAGCAACATATAACCACCGCGCAAATTTTTTCCTTCTACTTTAAAAATTTCGTTTACATCATCATAAATAAATTCGGCACCTAATTTTTCAAAACCCAAAAAGTGCGTATCAACTCTTCTTCTGCCAATTTTATCTCCGCCCGGTTTAGGCATATAAGCTTTGCCATAACGCGCTAACATAGGCCCAACAAGCATTACAGAGCCACGTAAACTTCCACCTTTCTTTTTAAACTCGGGCGAAACAATAAAATCAACATTTACATCGTCTGCCTGAAAAGTATATTCTTCGTGCCCGGTTTTTTCAACTTTTACACCAAGATCTTTTAATAGATCAATTAATTTTAGGATGTCAATAATTTCGGGAATGTTACCAATAGTAACTTTTTCGGGAGTAAGCATAACAGCGCAAATAACCTGTAATGCCTCGTTTTTTGCGCCTTGCGGAATAATTTCTCCTTTTAAATGTTTGCCTCCGTTTACTTCAAAAATCATAGTTTATGTTTATGAAACAAACTTATGAAATGCTTTAGCGTTTAATGGTGCCTAAAAAAAAAAGAAGTAACAACGGGTAGTTAATTACGTTTAAACGAGATTATTTGCGTTTAAAATTTTTGTGGTGTTTTTTATGATTCTTTTTAGGGTTAGGATTGTTGCTGATATTTAGCGGCCCACGTTTAATTAAATCGCTCGAATCTAATAGCTTTTGTGTTTCATCCATTTTAAGCTCACCGCCTGAAAGCTCAGCTAAATGCTTAAAAATAACCTCGTCTAATACAGAATCTTTATTCCAGTTTAAGTATGATTTTTTAAGCTGCGTAGCAATAGTGCGTGTTAAAACTTCTTTTTCTTCACCTTCTTTATAATCTTTTGCTTTTGCAATAATCTCTTCAATAATTTTTCCGTAATGGCGGTATTTTATTTTTCCTTTAGGATACGGAACATTTTTTGGTTTGGTATCAAAAGTGGCTGCAGAAGGCTTTGGATAAGGGCTGTCAACATCTAAATTAAATTTAGAAATCACAAATAAATGATCCCAAAGTTTATGCGCAAAATCAGGCACATCACGTAAATGCGGGTTTAATTGTCCCATAACCTGTATAATAGAGCGGGCACATCGGTTACGTTCATCGCGCGCCTCAATAGTGCAGCAATGTTCAACCATACTTTGCACATTTCTACCATATTCCGGTATAATTAGGTGAGGTAATTGAGTGTTATAATTCATTTATTAAAAAATAATATTTGTCAAAAATAAGCTAATAGCCGCAATATCAGGCTTTTTATTTTAAAATTGAGACTTCAGAAAAAATAAAAATAAATTAT
>CAIXZI010000067.1 GCA_903923915.1 uncultured Bacteroidota bacterium | reverse complement strand
ATAAACTATACAAACAAAATTTTTCCATTCTATTAATTTACTTGTTTGTATTTGTCTTTATTCCTTTATGTTTATTAATTTGGAAATTATATAAATCAAAAGTTAAACAAGAATATCATGTATTAAGCAAATGGGTTAAATACATTATGCTTACAGGTGTTTTATCAACCATTATTATTTATTTAACTTGTTATGGATTTATCTAAACACAACATTATTTTAGGCTCTGCATCGCAACGCAGGCAGCAGCTTTTAAAAGATGCAGGCTTTACTTTTAAAACGGTTTCTATAGATGCCGATGAAAGTTTTTCATCAGATTTACAAGCAGAGAAAATTCCTTTATACCTCGCAGAAAAAAAAGCAAGTGTTTACCCTGATAAATTAAATGATAATGAAGTTTTAATTACGGCAGATACCGTTGTTTGGGTTGATAATATTGTACTTAACAAACCCGCAAATGATTTTGAAGCCACGCAAATGCTACAATTTTTATCAGGTAAAATGCACCAGGTGTTTACGGGCGTTTGTATTACTTCAAATAAAAAACAAGTTTCTTTTTTTGATGAGACAAAAGTATACTTCAAAAATTTAAGCGAACAAGAGATAGCTTTCTATATAAAAAACTTCAAACCTTTTGATAAAGCGGGCAGCTATGGCGCGCAAGACTGGCTTGGCTTAATTGCCATTGATAAAATTGAAGGCAGTTATTTTAATGTAATGGGTTTGCCTACGCATAAATTATACGCTGAGTTAATTTCATTTTAATTATTTGTCAATTCTTCGCAAAAAAACTTTGTTAGCATAACATAAATATTAACTTTGTTTATCTTGACAAAGCCAAAAAAAATAGTAGTGTTTACCGGTGCCGGCATGAGTGCCGAAAGTGGTTTAAAGACCTTTAGAGATACCAATGGCTTGTGGGAAGAGTATCGTATTGAAGATGTAGCTACACCCGAGGCCTGGCAAAGAAACAAGACGTTGGTTTTACAATTTTATAATGAGCGTTTAAAACAAGTTATAAATGCCAAACCTAACAAAGGCCATTTTATTTTAGCTGAATTAGAGAAACATTTTGATGTGCAAATTATTACCCAAAACATTGATGATTTGCATGAGCGCGCCGGCTCTAAAAATGTATTACATCTACACGGATTGATAACAAAAATGCGTTCGTCGGTTGATGAAAAATTAATTTATTCCATTAAAAACAATGAAATAAAACTGGGCGATTTATGTGAGAAGGGCTCTCAATTAAGACCACACATTGTTTGGTTTGGAGAGATGGTGCCTGAAATGGATAATGCCATAAATATTGTAACACAGGCAGATATACTTATTACTGTAGGAACTTCTTTAGTGGTGTATCCGGCAGCAGGATTAATCCATCATGCAAGCAAATCATCTGAAAAATATTTGGTAGACCCGGGTAATTTTGATGCATCGGTTTTAAATGGCATTCAGCAAATTAAAAAAACTGCCTCGCAAGGTTTGGACGAATTGAAAGCTCTTTTGGTAAACAATCCATAATTTTTAGGAATTGATACTTTCAAAACAATAAAAAATAATAATTAAGATGAAAGAAAATTCAAAAAACGTGCTAAATATGTAAGTTTTTTGAATTTTCTTTTATTTATAATAATATTTACTTTATTCTAGTAACTGGAATATATGTATAAGTAGTAGTTCCACCAGCGTCTTTATTTCCACTCATCATATAATCATTTACACCCGCTGAAGCAGCAGTATATTTATAAAGACCAAAACTAGTATTAGGAACATATATACTTTGAGATTCATTTACTGAAGTACTACTAGTCATATTTATAGTTGTATCATTCCATCCAAAAGCTTTATCATAACCTTTGATGGAATAAGTATTATTAAATTCTCCATTTGTACCTACAATATTTGTAGATATATAAATTGATTTAACTGTATCTCCATTAGAGGTCAACCAAGCTCCTT
>CAIXZI010000066.1 GCA_903923915.1 uncultured Bacteroidota bacterium | reverse complement strand
CCCAATACCGATACAAAAGTTGTTTTTGATTTAATATATGTAAACTCTACTTCGGTAAAATTTATTAATGAAATTTTAAAAAAATTAGACGATATACTGGCTGCCGGAAAAACCGCTGTGGTGGATTGGTTTTTTATGCCTGATGATGAAGATATGCAACAACTGGGCACTGTTTTAAAAGATTTTCATAAAGTGCCTATAGCCGTTATTCCTAAAAAAATAAACAAAGAAAGCAGCAAGCAAAAATTATTTTAATTTAAAAGCTAAGGCTTAATTAATTTAAAATTTTTCGTGTCTTTATTTTGCATATCAACTTTTAATAGATACAACCCGGAAGCTAAATTTGATGTTGAAAGACTTGTGTTTTCAACCGTTACGTTGGCCAACTTATTTTGATAAACAACTTGTCCGTTTACATCATATAAATTAATTGTAGTATTTGATGCAGTAGGTAAATTAAATACCACAGTATATAAATCTGATCCATTATTTAAAAGCGCAAGACCTGAATTTTGAACCTTGCTTATACCGGTTGCGGTATTGATAACGGTAACAACATAATGTGTTGTATCATTACAAGCGGTGTTACTATTGGCAACCATGGTAACGGTATACATACCTGCACCTTGATATACATAGCTTGGATTAGCAGCCGTTGAGGTTCCGTTTCCATCTCCAAAATCCCATTGATAGTTTGTTGCATTAGTAGATGAATTATAAAAAGTTTCAACCGCATTAGGCAAATACAAAGTATCTGCACTTAAAGTGCATTGCGCAAGCGGATTTATTACTGTATTTACGTTTAGTGTTTGCGTAAAATAATCGCATTGTCCGGTGCTTGTAATTTCTACTATATACGTTCCACCATTTAATTGCGTAATAGAATCGGTAGTTGTTTTGGCAACAGTTGTTTTTATAATATTTCCGTTTGCATCTCTCCACGTATAATTCCATGGTCCTGCATTATTTCCAACAGCAGTAATTAATCCTCCATTGGGTTTAGAACATACAGGTTGTGTAATGTTTGTTGTAGCGGCTAATGCTGATGTGCCGAAACTTAATGTAAAACGTGCGGTAGTTGTTGTGTCATATAAAGTACACACGTAATTAGAATTAACCATATTGGTTGTAATACCCGTGTATGCATCATATAAATTAATACAAATACCTGTAGGAGGATTACCACCTAAAGAGATAGTAAATGTTCCGCTTGTACTTGTAATAACTTTAACGGCACTACTTGTGTTTTGTGTATTTGGTAAACCACTTATGCTTAACATTTTTGCATCACTTATGCCTGCAATATAAGGTTGTGTTGGGTCATTTAAAACTTTGTAGGCATCGTACCCTTTTTCAAAATGAATGGTAGCTGCCGGATCAAAATGGAAAGCGGCTTCATCATGACTTGCACCATTATCTAAAAATAATCGAGTAACCGGTTTATAACTTTGTGTACTTGCTACTTGTTTTAAAAAATCGGGATTAGCATTTATTTTTTGGTTTTCGGCCGGATTTAAAGTAGTAGAGCCTGTTAAGTGTACATAAAACGCCTGACCCATGGCTATATTATCTCCAATGCCACCGGCACCTACAGCAGGACTGCTTACACCTGCAACATATTGTGCGTAACCACCTACGCCACTATTTAAAGCTGTATTATATGCATAAATAGCATCGTCTATATTTGAAACGCTTGAAGCAGAAGCTCTTAATGCTGTCCAGCTTATAGGTGAAGGAAGCGGATTGCTTATTAAATTCCATCCATCATCAGAAGAACTGCCATGATTAGTATAAGTAAGCGGAAGATTTACAGCAGATTTATTTGGTCTGGCAACTGTGCCTTTAACATCAAATACGATATTAGTTGTTGCGGGATAATTATTACCTAAATAAACCCAATAGCCAAGTCCGGGCGTAATGGCATCTGTTATGTTTGATATGGCAACGTATTTAGCTGCATCACTCATGGTACCAACTTGCGTTTCATCATAATAATCAATAGATGTAAATGGTCCACCTGGGCCACTTCCATCAGGACAAGTAGGGCAAGTAATGGTAAAATTATCATTCCAATCAGCAAATGTTAATGATGAAACAATGGGTGTGCCCAACAAAGCCCAGCCTGTGTAACCGTTACGTGCGCCATATTGTTGCACCGTAACATTACCGGTAATATCAGCACTTGGATCAATTACACCAATGTTACCCGTTGTGTATGTTGAACCATTAACCGTGGCAAGTAATGTAAATGTTTTTGAGTTTGTATTAAATACGCCTGCATTAAGCAATAAAGAGCCGGATAAGTTTTGTGCAGTAGCTAAACTTACACCTGCGGCATTGTTTGAAGTAAGATTATAAAATGTGGTTGTTGCACTTCCGCCAATACTTTGACTTGAGGTTCCTGATAATGTTACTGTACCAGCTTGTGCATTAAACGTGCCATTGTTATTCCAACTGCCATTTAAAAATATACCATAGCTGTTTGCCGATGTAACATCAAGTGTAGTGTTTGTGTTTATAGTAAGCGAACCATCTATACTTAAAATACCTGCCGGAGTTTTGGTAGTGCTTGATGAACCAGATGATAGTATTAAGTTGCCATAAGTAGGAGGAGTGGCTGATATGGTTTGGTTGGCATTGCTTTGGTAAGTAACGGTGCTGGCATCATCCAAATTAATTCCACCGGCCAAATAATTAGTTGGAAAACTCACAACCGTTGCTGAAGATGTTGCACCCAAAATGAGATTTGTATTTGCACCCATGGTAAAGCTTTTTCCGGCTAATCCTACCAACTGAAACGTGCTGCAATCTAAAGTACCCGAGGAAATAGTAGTATTACCTTTTACAGTAATACTTCCGGCTAATGTTTTTGTACCCGAACCCGAAACAATAAAATTACCATACGTAGGTATATTAGATATTGTTTGAGCACCTGCTACCTGATAGGTAACTGTGCTATTGGCGTTAAGTGTAGTATGTGCAGTTGTAAAATTGCTTGGAAACAAAACGGCAGTTGAAGAACCCGTTGAGCCTATTAATAAAGTGGTGCCCGAACTCATAGTTAATAAACCAGATGCGTTGCCCGTAATTTGATTTGCTCCGCAATCTAACGTACCTGAAGTAACGGCTAAATTAGTATTTACGGTAATAGCAGACGCAAGTACAGCTGTACCACTTTTAGCTATTGTAACATTAGGAAATATTTCTCCTCCGCTAACCGAACTGCTTATGGTTTGCGTAGAGCTGCCATTAAATGTAAAAATAGTGGTGGCATCTTTTGTGAGCGAACTAGATGTGGTATTAGTAAAATTACCTCCTATATTAAATGTATGATTACCCGAAGATGCAGATGTGGTCATTAATGTTATGGTGGTAACAGTAGTTGTATTAACTATTAAATTTCCATTAATAGTAATGGTACTTGCGGTGCTTCCCGACATAAAACTAACTTTGCCGGTTCCGGTATTTGTTATGGTAACGTTGTTTAGCGAAGCAACAATACTTGAGCCAGAAGGATTATTTTCTATTTTTTGTATTCCGCTTGCAGCTGTAAAAAGTAGTGTACCCGTTAGGTTATACCCGGCTGCGCTGCCACCCATGTTTATATTATTTAAAGCTGTTATTGTGTTTCCGCCATCTATAAACTGATTAGTTGAACTTGTATTTTTTATAAAACCACTATTATTAAATGTAATGGGTGTATTAGTAGCTAATGTAATATTACCGGTTGTTTTAGTAGTGTCATTAAAGTTACGAACCGATATTAAATTGTTATTGCCTGTAATGGTTTGATTACCCGAACCAACAACATTAAAGTTTGTATTTATTAAATTAAATATAGAAGTATTGTTTAAAGTAAGATTACCACTAAGATTTATGTTAGTAGTTACATTTTTTGAATTTTGAATAATACCTGTATTGCTTCCATTATAGTTTCCTGCAATATTTAAAATTGAACCCGTTGCTGCTTGATTACTGTTTAAGTCTAATATGCCGGTGCCGGAAACATTTACATTACCACTTACATTGGTTGTAGCAGTACCTCCTGCCGAGCCACCCGAACCAATTAATGATAATATACCTCCT
>CAIXZI010000065.1 GCA_903923915.1 uncultured Bacteroidota bacterium | reverse complement strand
TATTATAAAGCCTTAAAACCTTTGCAAGATAAAGGGTTAGTAAAATTACCTGAACTACCTAAAGATGCAACCAACAACGCACACATGTTTTATTTGGTTTGTAAAAACTTGCAAGAAAGAACGGCATTAATTCAAGAGCTTAAAAATAATAATATTGCATCTGTATTTCATTATCTCTCACTTCATAGTAGCCCGTTTTTTGAAAAGAAGCATGATGGCAGAGATTTACCTAACTCAGATAATTACACCAATTGTTTATTAAGATTGCCTTTTTATTATGAATTAGATACAGATAATGTAAACCGTATCTGTACTGTAATTACCAATTTTTATAACAACAGTTAGTATGAATTTGCTTTTAATTATTGGTACACGTCCTAATTTTATTAAGGTTACGCGCTTTAAAGAGGTTGCTGCAAAGTATCCTAACATAACACTAAAAATTGCACATACTGGTCAGCATTACGATGCAACAATGGCTGATGTATTTTTTCAGCAATTTAATTTAACACCTGATTATTTTTTAAATGTGGGTGCAGGCTCTCAAAACTTTCAGATAGCAGATATTATGCTAAAGTTGGAAGAATTAATTAACACCAAATTTAAACCTGATTTGATGTTAGTAGTTGGCGATGTAAATTCTACATTGGCAGGCGCTTTAACAGCCAACAAACTCAATATAAAATTGGCTCACGTAGAAAGTGGCTTACGTAGCTTTGATGAAACTATGCCTGAAGAAATTAATAGAATTCTTACGGATAAAATTTGCAATTTATACTTTGTAACAGAACCCAGTGGCTCAGAAAATCTTAAAAAAGAAGGTGTACAAAATGATAAAATAAAATTTGTGGGTAATACCATGATAGATACACTAGTTGGTTTTTCTGATAAGATTGAGCAGGCAGATATTTTAGAAAAACATAACCTAACCAAACAACCATATATTTTAACTACACTACACCGTCCGGCTACTGTTGATTTTGAAGATGGTTTGAAAAAACTAATTGAACTTTTTGAAAACATTGCGAAAAAATATAAAGCCGTCTTTCCTATACATCCGCGTACGGTGGCTAACCTTAAAAAATTTGGCTTGTATGATAAGTTAATGCAAAATAAAAATCTAATAATTACAGAACCTTTAGATTATTTTGCGTTTCAAAAATTGATTAAGTACAGTAAGTTTATTATTACAGATAGCGGCGGCATACAAGAAGAATCAACGTTTTTACAAGTGCCATGTTTAACGCTGAGAAATAATACGGAGCGCCCGGTTACTTGCACAGAAGGCACAAACACTTTGGTTAAATTTGATATTGCAGAGATTAGCAAATTAATTTCTGAAATAGAAAACGGAACATACAAAAAAGGCAAAGTCCCTGCTTTGTGGGATGGACATGCAACCGAACGTATCTTTGAAGCACTTACCAGCGCGTGATTTTTTTAACCTACAACGATAATTTTGGCGGTATTTATAAAAGTCAGGTTATTGATGTGTGCATTTTTTTAGAAAAAGAATTTAATGTAAAAG
>CAIXZI010000064.1 GCA_903923915.1 uncultured Bacteroidota bacterium | reverse complement strand
GATCTAAACGATAGAAGTAAGCTGCTCTAACTGCTGACTAAGATTTCGTTTTTCTTCGGTTTCTGACTGAATACCTTCTTGTAATGATGAAATTTGAGATTGCAATGAATTAATTTCCGACTGAAGTAAAACTACTTTTTCATCTCGTTGCTGTGATACTATTTCTAATTCGTGTTTAACAGCTTGTAATTCAGATGATAAATGCTGCTTTTCTGCCTGAATATTTTCAATTACATTTTCAACCTTTGTTTCAACTTCATTAACAACCAAATTTTCTTGAAGTTCTACATACTGTTGATTTAGCATCATTAAATCCGCTTGCAAAGTGGCGTTGTCAATAATTAGCTGTTCTTGTTGTTGTTGCCAACCTGCTGCAATTTCTTCGGTTTGAGCTTTCAAAGAAGTTAACGAAGCTTGATGATTTTCTATTTCTAAGTTTTGAGAAGCTACTAATTGCTTTAAGGTACGCTCTGAATTACTTATTAAATCTAGTTTTTCAGATAGTTTTTCTAATTCTATAGAATTGTTTTCTGATTGAGATTTAGAAGCTAACTGATTTTTAAGAGTTTCAATCTCCGTATTCTGACTATCAACAAAATAAATAAGTTCGCGTATTTTGGCTGTATATTCTTCGTTAGCAATGCTAAGTTTATTAAGCTCTTCGGTATCTTGTAATTGAGAAGATAGTTGCTCTTTCTCTAAAACATGGGCTGCTTCGGTATCAATTAATTTTTGCTGAGCCTCTTTTAATTGATTTTTTAAAATCTCTATTTCATCATCTTTTAATTGAAGAATAGTTTTCTTTTTCTCTACTAAAAGGTTTAAACTATTAATTTCTAAATCTTTTTGCGATACAAGTTGTTGCTGCACTTTGGTACCTTCTGAATTTAAAAATAGGTTGCGGCGTGTATCTTGCAGGGTATTGCGGTTAGATAAATCTTCAGTTAAAAGCTTTGCTAACTTTTCTTTTAAGTCAATATACTCCATGTATTCAAAAATTAATTGATGCTAAAATATATAAAGCAAGCACGGTTTTTAAGCCGAGATATTTTTGTTTTTAACACAGTACAGTTAATAGCGAATAGGAATGATTACATTTACCGAAAATTAAATTATGCTACAATCAATGACGGGCTACGGAAAAGCCTCTGTAGATTTTGAAGACAAAACAATTACTATAGAAATACGATCGCTTAACAGCAAAGGGCTTGATGCTTCTTTAAGGATGCCAAGTCTGTATCGTGAAAAAGAAATTGAATTACGTACCGAACTTGCCAAACTGTTTGAACGAGGTAAAGTGGATGTATCTGTTAATATAGAATATAGAAGCGAACAACCTTCTACACAAATTAATACGGCACTTGCCGAAGCTTATTACAATCAGTTAAAAGAACTGGCAACTAAAGTAAACGAACCAAATGCTAATTTACTTGAGATGGTTATGCGTATGCCCGATGTTACCAAACATACTACTGGCACTTTAACTGAAAATGAATACAAGCAATTTTTAGACATCTTTAAAAAAGCAGCCGAAGCAACTATTAGTTTTAGAAAAACAGAAGGTAAATCGTTAATTACTGAGTTTACTAAAAGAACAGATTTACTTTTAGGTTACTTAGAAAAAATTGAAGCAACAGATCCTCTTCGAATAGAAAAAATAAAAACACGTATCCATAAAAACATTGCTGAATTTGTGTCTGCCGAAAGCATCGATAAAAATCGCTTAGAACAAGAACTTATTTATTATTTGGAAAAAATTGATGTTACCGAAGAAAAAACACGCCTGCGTACGCACATAAAACATTTTATGGATACGGCTAAAGAACCAGCCGGTGGCCGAAAACTAAACTTTATTGCGCAAGAAATGGGGCGTGAAGTAAACACTATTGGTTCTAAAGCTAACGATGCTGATATACAGCAGTTAGTTGTTTTAATGAAAGACGAAATTGAAAAAATTAAAGAGCAAACATTAAACGTGCTTTAATTAAAATTTACTTCCTTTTCTTTTCTAATAAATTATTTAGATGCTCAATAGCAGGGTCAAAGTTTGTTTTGGCTTGTACCGCCATTTTATAATCAGCTTCGGCATCTGTTAATTCTTTTAAATCTTCAAAGCATATACCGCGCGCTAAGTAGGCTTCAGCATAATCTGCATCTGCATCAATAGCCTGGG
>CAIXZI010000063.1 GCA_903923915.1 uncultured Bacteroidota bacterium | reverse complement strand
TGTTAGTCCATAAAATCGGCATGAAAGCTGCCACTATTATTGTTTTACTATTGATTTAATTATTTTAAACAGAAAATAATTAAATTAGTTAGGACGTTTTGGCGTCGGGGAACATGGCCGCCGTTGCGTCGGGCTGTTCTCTCGCGCCGAATAAATTGTCGGTTCCGTGCGCATTAAGTAGGTTTTTAATTGGATCTTTTGATTTGAATCTATTATCAATCACTTCTTTATTGGCGTTCTGTGTCGCGCCCAATGCGCTCACCAAATCTCCCTTTGTCGTTATATCGAGTTGTCGCGCTGAATTCTTCTTTGTGAACAAATCACCCAAGCCAGTCCCTTTATTGTACGTTATTATGTTCCCATGCGCGCCGCTGTTCTCTGCCAACCATCCACCAAGGCTATGGGAAACCGTGTCAGCAGCTTGGCCATACTTTTTTTCTGCTTTCTCAGTTACTCGTTTGGCGTTTTTATATCGAAAACCATATTTTCCAAGACCGATAGCCAATAAGCCGTCATCGATGATGTCTTTGACTGTCGTTGTTCCTCTATGTACAATCGTCGGTTTTCCGTCTTTCACGAAAACTTTTGTATTCATACTTGATAATTGATCGTCGTATCCATACCCCTTTTTCTCCATTCTCGCCTTTGCGTCTTTCTGTGGTAAGTAAGAGGATTTTAAAAGATCACCTGTATCTTTTCTCAGTTGTGAATTTTTCAAATTACTCATCTATAATATAGTATAAGAAATTTTTTTGGGGAGTAAAAATTTCTTATTATTCTCTTCTAAATTCACCAAAATATAATATCTCTGCTTCATTTCTTGCGTGTGTTGCCTCTTCTTTATCACGAAAATAACCAATATGTTTTTTATTTCCATTGATATGAATTCGAACATGCCATTTTTTATATATGTTGCAAAATGTAACTCCTGTTATTCCTGACTTATTATCTGATCGTTTGGACATATTTTGATTATTTTCTGATATTGTACACCATCTTAAATTTGATAATTTATTATTTGCTGAATTCCGATCGATGTGGTCAATGTATTGTTTATTCGAAGGGTTTGGTATGAACAATTCTGCTAATAATTGATGAATTAATTTATGTGTTCTTTTGCTTTTAATATATAAATCAATGACGTAATATCCGCGGTTATTCATTTGAGATTTCAATATTCTTCCCGTTGTATAATTCTTCACTTGACCGTAAATATTAATACCATAATTTTCAAATTCTTTAATCATAAAAAATCTATTTCTCATTAATGATTCCATGGTTGCCATTATTATAATAATAGATATTAATTTATTTTTAAATACCTTTTTAAACCAAAATTTTTATATTTTTAAAACTATACTATTTTTTGGCCGCCGGGATTTGATAGAATAGTTTTGAACCGTCTACGCTTCGCGAAGCCACCTGGCAAGCGAACAAAATTTCAAAAACTCCCCAACTACTACAAATGATGACTGGTCATCATTTTTTGTCCCCGTTGTTGACCGGTCATCATTTTTTGTCCCCGTTGTTGACCGGTCATCATTTTTTGTCCCCCGGTGTTGACGCGTCAACATTTGATCTCGCGTTATCAATTTTTGGAATTTGGTTTTCCTTTTTTGGTTTTTATTTTGTTATTTTATTATACCCGGATGAATAAATTCATCGGGCGTGGAATTTTAAAAATGATTTTCAAATTCCCGAAGGTTAGCGAGGGGCTTTGCCCTAGCTTCTGATACCTTCCCTTGAATTTCAAAAATTGCGACCATATTTTTAATTTTTGGGCCGGGCCTTATTTTCCGACCATAAATTTCGCCGTCCATCTTTTTGCCCCCCGTACATCCGCGACCATAATTTAAATTCTGAAAAAAATCGATTCTTACCGTCTCTCGACGGACGGGGCCAGCTACTACGGCCTGCATATATTCATTCCA
>CAIXZI010000062.1 GCA_903923915.1 uncultured Bacteroidota bacterium | reverse complement strand
TCATCCAATAAATTTATGCTATCAAATATTTTTTCGCAAGGATGCGTTGAGTTAAAAAATCCGGTAACAAAAAAACCTTGTTGTTTAAGATGGTTTACCAAAGGAATAAGCAAAGCAGCATCGCCCAAACCGGCAGAAAAAAATACTATGGCTTTTTTTTGTTTCAATTTTGTAAAGGTACTAATATGTTACAAAGGCTTACTATAACGCTATTTTGCAAGGTTTATTTTATTTTGATTTTTTTATACAGAAATTTTTATAAATTTGCAGCCTGAATTTATGGACTGTGTAGCTCAGTTGGTTAGAGCACTAGATTGTGGTTCTAGGGGTCGTGGGTTCGAGCCCCATCACGGTCCCTTAAATTCTAAATAAATTTTTGCATTAAAAAATGTTGAATCTTACCCCACAAAAGGTAAGATTTTTCTTTTGTGGTATATCCACAACTCTTGTAAAAATTTACTGCGCTTTCTCTGGCATGCAGTATAATATGCAAACGATTATTTTCTTTAGAAATACCTTCCAAATAGGTAACCACTAATTTACCTAAGCCTTTTCCTTGATAATCGGGATGTACAGCCATATAGCGTATTTGCGCCGTTACATCATCTACAAAATGTAAGCGCGCGCATGCAATCGCTGTGTCATTTTCTTTTATAAAAGCATGAATGCTGATACCATCTGTTTCATCAAGTTCAGAGCCTAATGGCTGACCCCATGGCTTTCTTAAAACTTCGTAACGTAATTTGTAATATGCTTTAAAATCTTGTGATGTAGAAGGCTGTTCTACTACAAAATTAGAATTTGGCACGCGTGCGATGCTGTTTTGCAAATTTGTACCCAACAGTAACTGTTAAAAACATGTAAGAATCTTTGTATTTTGGATTGCCTCTTTGTGCGCCACTTCCATCTCCGTTTGGCGAAGTTGCACCAGGTATATGCACTTTATTTGGATCTGCTAATGCAGCTGCAGTAGCTCCATAGGCAGCTGTTAATTTTGCTTGGTCATAATACGTACCGCTAACGCCATCAATATAATCTGTAAAAGTTTTTCTAACAGAAAGCTCTGCACCCACACTCCAACGTTTAGTAACTGCATAACGAAACGCAATACCTATTGGAATGGCTACATTAAAGTTAGAAAATTGTTTCGGTCCACCTGGTAATCCTTGCCCTTCTGTATGGTATTTTCTTACACTATACCATTTGCCGTTTAATTCTTCTTTAGGGTTATAATAGAAAATACCTACACCTGAAAACAGGTATGCTGTAAAATTTCTTCTTTTCTTTTTAGAACGTAAGCCGCTTATACTGTATAAGTTTTTTGATTTTTCGCCAATAAAATAAAACTCTACCTGTGCGCTTAGTTCTAATATAGATGAACGGAAGTTTAAATTACGGTTATTTCTAATTCTATCTTCGGTTAAAGCATCGTCTTCGGCCACCATGGCGTAGGCTAACATACCTTTAAATCCAAAACGGGTACCTTTTTTATACCTAACTCCTGCATTTATATTAAATCGGGTGGCAGAAAAATCGTAATCTTTTAAAAAGTGAGTCCCATTCTGATCGGCGCCACCTAAATCACCTAGAAAACCAGTAAGACCAAGGCCACCAATAAATTCATATTTGTATTTATTCTTGGTTTGAGCAGAGGCCAATCCAGATAAAATCATCAAACAAATAAAAATAGTAAGGCTTTTCTTCATTTACGGATGCAAATTAACAAAAAAAAACGCTAATTAAAAAGTGCAAAAAAGCAATTTTAAACAAGGGTTTGTTAGTTTAATAGATTGGTTTATGTATTGTTTTTAATGTTTTCAATAAAGGAAGGTAGTTTCTTTAGATAAGCAAGCTCTTTAAACTTTTCGCGTGCCTCGGCAGCCGGACTACCAAAATAAACTTTACCACTTTCTAAATCTTTACCCACACCCGATTGGGCATATACTTCAACATTATCAGGTATGCTAACATCATTGGCAACACCTGCTTGCCCCCATAAAATAACGTTATCTCCAATAGAAACAACCCCTGCCACGCCAACTTGT
>CAIXZI010000061.1 GCA_903923915.1 uncultured Bacteroidota bacterium | reverse complement strand
TCTCTTTTGTAAAATCGACATCGTATAACGATTTTGCTTTTTTGCCAATAACGTCATAAATCTCTATTTGTCCTTTTACTGCTTTGGAATTATTTAAGCTAATAATTAATTTGTCGTTTGCCGGATTTGGAAATAAATTAACTGCAACTGCATTCAATTTGCTTTCTTTAATACCTGCAACACTTCCGCTAAAGGCAAGGTTATCTGCATATAAATAACTATTAGCCACAGGTGTGGGCCCGCTTGATGAAAGAATAATCATTGCCGTATCAGGCGTGTCACCATTCATATACATTAAATCAATACTAAAAGGTGTCCATGCCATAACCATACCTGATAGTTTTTGAACAACCATAGCAATTGTATCACGCATATTCATAGCTGTATTCCATTTAGTTAGATATACGCCTACATAGCCCGAGTCATTTCCGTAAGCCATGTATTGCCAGCTACCTGTTATACTTTGCGGACGCTGTGTATATGCAAAGCCTGAATATGGCTGGTATGTAGCTGTGCTAAGCATACCACAAACAGCAATGCCAGGCATAATACCCATCATAGATACATTTTTTGATACTAATTTTAAGTAAGCTGCACCCGGATTGCCAGGTGAACCTTTTGTAGCTGTATAGACGCTCATTGGTGCAGTCATAGCATTTAACTGATCCCAATTTGCGGGATTGGCATAAGAACCTACGCTGTTCCAGGTTTCAAAACCTCCATTAGGTATTTGAGCAAAAGCAGTAGATAGATTATAAGCCACTATCATTATTATTGTAATTATTTTTTTCATAAAGTGTTTATTGTTTGATTTTTTTTAAAACGATTAAACAAAGTCTGCTACCAAAGTAACAGACTTTGTAAAAATAGCATAGAATTTATTTCTTTTTGCAGCAATCTTTTGATTCCATCATGCCTTCGCATTTGCCATCAGTAGAGCAGCATTTTTTTTCTTTGCAAAGTTTCATGCACTCATCTTTTACTTTTTTGCCTTCATCACTTTTGCGGGCTTCGGCAGTCATGCCACACCATTTTTTGCAAAGCTCTTTACATTTTTCGTCTTTGCAATTTTTGCAGCAAGTACACTCTGTTCCATCTTTTTTTGAAGGTTTGTTACCTAAGTTTATGGCATTTGCATTTGATACTAATAAGCATAGCATAACAGCTATAGCTGAAATTAATTTTTTCATTTTTTAGATTTTTAAAATTTGATTATTCGAGAAATAAAATTGATTAAACCCTAATAGGGTAAGACCGCGCATAAAATCAAATACGAAAAACTCGGTTTACGAGATAGGTATATCTGGCATAACCATCGGGTGGTTCGTCAGCATTAAATTGAAAAGGTAAATTTGGATTTAGTTTTATTATAAAAGTAGTTGAAGTATAAAATAGGTTAAGTTGTTTTACATTATTTTTTAGCGAAAGTATTTTACTTCCGCTATCTTGATTGCTTTGTACTTTATAAAAAACCGACTTTTCTTTACAGCAGTTTTTCTTTTTCATTTTAACGCGGCAACAATTGCGCTCGTTAGAATGGGTAAAAGAAGCATTTACAAATTTACTGCCGCAATAATGTAGATTTACTGCTACACCTGCAGAGGATAAGGAATAAATAAAGCAAAATAATATGAGAAAAGCCTTCTTCATTGTATTACAAATATACATATCAAAAAATCAAAAAGCAATCTTCTCTCATTGATACTGAAAAATTAGAGACGAATTTGTAAAAATGCGTGACAAAAAAGAGGCTATCTGAAAAGATAGCCTCTATATATTGTTGAAAGAAGTTATGTTATGCTTTCGATGTTTGTTCTTGTTTTTCTGGCCGCATTTACAGATTTGTTATTGATTTTATTTAACGGTATCTGTGATTACGCCCTCATGCCCACTTGCTTTTGCTTCCGGGCGTAGTTGTGGGAAGAATAATACTTCCTGAATGGAAACATTATTGGTTAGCAACATGGTTAACCTGTCAATGCCAATACCGATGCCTGATGTAGGTGGCATACCGTATTCAAGTGCACGTAAAAAATCCTGATCTATAAACATAGCTTCATCATCGCCACGTTCTTGTAGTTTTACCTGATCTTCAAAACGTTCACGTTGTTCAATTGGGTCGTTAAGCTCGGTATAAGCATTGGCAATTTCTTTTCCGTTAATCATTAACTCAAAACGCTCAACTAATCCTTCGGTAGTTCTATGCTTTTTAGTTAACGGACTCATCTCTACCGGATAATCTGTAATGAAAGTGGGTTGTATATAAGGGCCTTCACATTTAGCGCCAAAAATTTCATCAATCAATTTTCCTTTACCCATGCTTGGTGTAACTTCTATGTGAAGCTGTTTGCAGGCATCGCGTAATTGATTTTCATCCATGTTGCTGATATCAATACCGGTATGCTCTTTAATAGCATCATACATAGTGATGCGTTTAAATGGCGCTTTAAAATCAATTAGTCTTTCGCCAACGGTAACTTCGGTTTTACCATATAAATCCATCGCTACTTTTTCTAAAAGATTTTCAGAGAAAGTCATCATCCAGTTATAATCTTTGTAGGCAACGTAAAATTCTAACACCGTAAACTCAGGGTTGTGCGTTCTATCCATTCCTTCGTTACGGAAATCTTTTGCAAACTCAAACACGCCATCAAAACCACCTACAATAAGTCGTTTTAAATAAAGCTCATTTGCAATACGCAGATACAAAGGCATGTCTAAAGCGTTGTGATGTGTAATAAACGGACGAGCCGCTGCGCCACCCGGAATGCTTTGCAGAATTGGCGTTTCAACTTCTAATAAACCGTGGTTTGTTAATGTTGTACGAATAGAATTCATTATCTGTGTACGTTTAACAAAGGTATCTTTTACAGCGGGATTAATAATTAAATCTACATAACGCTGGCGATAACGAAACTCGGCATCGCTAACCACATCATGTGCTTTGCCAGTATCATCTGTTTTAACGATAGGTAAGGGGCGAAGTGCTTTTGAAAGCAATTTAATGTTGGTTACGTGTATAGAAATTTCTCCAACCTTGGTTGTAAATACATATCCTGTAAGTCCAATAACATCGCCAATATCCAATAATTTTTTCCAAACAGCATCGTATAAAGTTTTGTCTTCGCCCGGACAAATTTCATCGCGTTTAATATAAAATTGTATGCGACCTGTTGCATCTTGTATTTCGGCAAAAGCAGCTTTACCCATATCGCGCACGCTCATTAAGCGGCCCGCAATGCTTATGTCTTTATAATTTAATTTATCGCGCTCGTAGTTTTCTTTTATATCAGCCGTAGTTACGTTTACGGTAAATTCTTCCGGAGGATAGGGATTGACACCTAAATTTTTTAATTCGGTTAATTTATGACGACGAAGTATTTCTTGTTCTGTTAATTCCATAAAATAAAAATTGTGTGGCAAAAATACACATTTTAGATGTGAGAAATAAGATTTTTAGAATTGAGATTACAGCTTAATTATTCTCTTTATGAGGTCCATCATTTTTAGCAATAGAAGGTGGTGTGGGAGTGGTT
>CAIXZI010000060.1 GCA_903923915.1 uncultured Bacteroidota bacterium | reverse complement strand
CGCTAATAAACTATATTAGAACTAAGTTGGATTCCATCTATAAAAAACCAGCTTACATCTAAAAGTTTTTTAGTATGAAAAAAATTATATATATTTGATAAAAGTTTGTTAATGAAACTAAAATTTAGGTGGATATTTTCTTTTTTTGTGTTAAGCTACGGTTACGCCCAGCCACAATCGTTTGAGTTAGACCCAACCAACGGAAAAGATTCTATTAATATAATTGATTTTCAAGGCCTTAAACAAGGGCGTTGGATTACTTTTGGGCGCTCTAAACCAAATACATGTTACCAATTAACAGCTAAAGTAGAAGAAGGAAAATTTACTGATAATAAGAAAAACGGCATTTGGAAAGAATATTTCTGCAACGGAAACACAAAAAATAAAATTACGTTTCAAAATGGCAGACCTGATGGTTATGCTATTATGTACCACGAAAACGGTAAAATATCTGAAGAAGGAACTTGGAAAACCAACAAATGGGTAGGTAACTACAAATTATATTACGATAACGGAAACGTACAACAAGAATTTACCTTTAATCCAGGCGGAAAAAGAGAAGGTCCTCAAAAATATTATTACGAAGATGGCACGCCGCAAATAGAAGGAAACTGGCAGGGTGGCAAAGAAAGTGGTATTGTTAAAGAATACTACCCTAATGGCGATACTAAAAAAGAAGTAAACTATAATAATGGCGATGCTGACGTAGCTTCTATAAAAACGTACGAGCCTAAAAAACCAATTAAAGCTGAGGCACCTGAAACAGTTGATAAAAGCAAAAAAGTTATTGCTGATTTAAAAGCCGAAACACTTCAAGATCCTAAGGCAAAATTGCCAACTGTTCTTAATGGGCCTCATGTACTTTATAATAGAAATCGCCAAAAAACAGCCGATGGTATTTTTAAAGATAACAGACTTATGGACGGAAAAAATTACAAATACAATAACGACGGGATTTTGCAGCGCGTAGAAATATACAAAAACGGATCTTATATTGGTGATGCACAGATAGATGATTAATGGTTAGCCTTATTAAAAAAAACCCTGTTTTCGATAAGGAAACAGGGTTTTTTTATGTCATTTCAAGTGATTACGTAATTGCAAGGTACTAAGCTATCTCATCAAAAAAACAGCAACTAATTAATCATCTGTGCTAATCTGCGCAATCTGTGGCGAAAAAGAGTAACTTTATGGGCTTAAATTTTAAGGATACTAATGGGTAAAAAATATAACGAATACAAGCAACTAAATCTTTCGCAAGTAGGCAAAGACGTTTTACAGCTTTGGGCAGAAAATAAAACCTTTGAAAAATCTATTACAGAGCGCGAAGGTGCTGCACCTTTTGTTTTTTATGAAGGTCCGCCAAGTGCAAATGGCTTGCCCGGCATACACCACGTTATGGCGCGCAGCATTAAAGATATTTTTTGCAGATACAAAACCATGCAAGGCTTTCAGGTTAAACGTAAAGCCGGTTGGGATACACACGGCTTGCCAATTGAGTTAGGCGTTGAAAAAGCATTGGGTATTACTAAAGAAGATATTGGAAATAAAAATAGCCCTAAATATATTTCAGTAGAAGATTACAACAAGGCTTGCCGTAAAGAGGTAATGAAATATACCGACAAGTGGGAAGATCTTACCGCAAAAATGGGCTATTGGGTTGATATGAAAGACCCATACATTACTTACGATAACAAATACATTGAAAGCGTTTGGTGGTTGCTGAATAACTTACACGAGAAAAATTTATTATACAAAGGCTTTACCATACAACCATACTCGCCTGCAGCAGGAACAGGCCTATCATCTCACGAGTTAAACCAACCGGGTTGTTACCGTGATGTGAAAGACAGAACAGCAACGGTAATGTTTAAAGCGGTTGACAATTCACAATTTAAAATTGAAAATTTAAAAGACATAAAAGAGAATATTTATTTTCTTGCTTGGACTACAACCCCATGGACACTTCCTTCAAATACGGCATTAGCCGTTGGAGAAAAAATTGATTATGTGTTGGTAGAAAGTTTTAATCCACTTAGCGGAAAACAAGAAGCATTTATTCTTGCAAAAGATTTGTTATATAAATATTTTCCTGAAAAAAATGCAGAATTAAAATTTGAAGATTATAAAACCGGAGATAAAAACATTCCTTTTAAAATTTTAAAAGAATACAAAGGCAAAGATTTAGCGGGAATTTCATACGAACAACTCCTTCCTTTTGTTCAACCAACAGATGGCGATGCGTTTAAAGTTATCATAGGAGATTTCGTTACTACAACAGATGGTACAGGTATTGTGCACATTGCACCTTCTTTTGGTGCAGATGACTTTCGCGTGGCAAAACAAAATGGCATTGGCTCTTTAACCTTAGTTGATAAGCGTGGTAAATTTTTACCTGAAATAAAAGATGATGAGTTTTTATTTGGAGAAGAGTATGTAAAAGAGGCTTATTTGACTGACGAAGAAAAAGTCATTGAAGTAAATAAATTCAAAAACATACAAGATACTCCTGAGAAGGAAAATCTTGTTAAAAAAATTGTTACCCGCACAAATCAGTATCTGAGCGTAGATGAAAGGATTGTACTGAGACTTGAAAAAGAAGGCAAACTCTTTAAAAAAGAAACCTACGAGCATAGTTACCCGCATTGCTGGCGTACTGATAAGCCCGTGTTGTATTACCCGCTTGATAGTTGGTTCATAAAAACTACGGCGCTAAAAGACAGAATGATTGAGCTGAACAAAACCATTAACTGGAAACCTGAATCTACAGGTACCGGTCGCTTTGGTAATTGGCTTGAAAATTTAAATGATTGGAATTTATCTCGCTCGCGCTTTTGGGGCATTCCAATTCCAATATGGACAAGCGAAGATAAAACCGAGCAAGTGGTTGTTGCGTCTGCTGAGCAGTTGAAAAAAGAAATTGATAATGCTGTTTCAAAAGGCATGATGACTGAAAATCCGTTGAAAGATTTTAAAGCAGGCGATAACACAACAGAAAACTATGCTTCGTTTGATCTGCATAAACCGTATGCAGATTCTATTTACTTAGAAAAGAATGGTAAAAAATTATTCCGCGAACCTGATTTGATTGATGTTTGGTTTGACAGTGGTGCTATGCCTTACGCTCAGCTTCATTACCCTTTTGAGAATAAAGATTTAATTGACAACAAAAAATATTACCCTGCCGATTTTATTGCCGAAGGTGTTGATCAAACACGTGGTTGGTTCTTTACATTACATGCAATTGCAACCATGTGTTTCGATTCTGTGGCGTATAAAAATGTAGTCAGCAATGGTTTGGTACTTGACAAGAACGGAAATAAAATGAGCAAACGCTTAGGCAATGCTACCGATCCGTTTGAAACACTTGAAAAATATGGTGCTGACGCTACACGTTGGTACATGATTACCAATGCTGCGCCTTGGGATAATTTAAAATTTGATGTAGAAGGAATTGGCGAGGTGCAACGTAAATTTTTCGGCACGCTTTATAACACGTATTCATTCTTTACCTTATATGCAAACGTGGATGGCTTTACATATAGCGAAGCTGAAATACCTGTAAATGAAAGACCTGAGATTGATGGTTGGATTTTATCTGAGCTAAATTCGTTGATAAAAAATGTAGATGATGCGTATAACAATTACGAACCGCATCGTGCAGGAAGATTTATAGAAACTTTTGTTGATGAGCATTTAAGCAATTGGTACGTGCGTTTATGCCGTCGTCGTTTTTGGAAAGGCGAATACAGCGTTGATAAAATAGCGGCTTATCAAACTTTGTATCGTTGTATGGAAGTGATAGCGCAACTTTCCGCACCTATTGCACCTTTTTTTACCGATAGATTATTTACAGATTTGAATAATGTTACCAATCGTCAAAAAGCGAGTTCGATACATTTAAGTAATTTTCCTAAAGCAGATGAAAAATTAATTGATAAAGCATTAGAAGAAAGAATGGAGCTTGCTCAAAAAATTTCTTCGATGATTTTATCTATTCGTAAAAAAGAAAATTTAAAAGTTCGCCAACCATTAAACAAAATACAAATTCCGGTTTTGGACGAGCATACCCGTAAGCAAATTGATGCTGTAAAAGATTTAATTTTAGCTGAGGTTAATGTAAAAGAAATTGAATTTGTAGATGAAAGTAAAACGCAGATTGTAAAAAATCTAAAACTCAATTTCAAAACACTGGGCAAAAAATGCGGTAAGCATATGAAGGCTGTTCAGGCTTTTGCAAACGAGCATCAGCATGAAATTATTTCTCATATAGAAAAGACCAACAAATTTGCTGTAAACATAGATGGCGAAGAAATTGTACTTGAAACCGAAGATGTAGAGATCATTCCGGTAGATATACCAGGCTGGAAAGTGGCTAACAGCGGGGCAATTACGGTGGCTTTAGATATAACTCTTACAGAACCCTTGAAACAAGAGGGTGTTGCAAGAGAATTAGTCAATCGTATTCAAAACATCCGTAAAGACAGGGGATTTGAGCTTACCGACAAGATTTATGTTAAGATAATGCGAAATAATGGCATAGATGAAGCCATAAAAAATAATTTAACCTATATTTGTTCTGAAACTTTAACGGGTAACCTTCAAATGGTTGATGTTTTAGACGCTCAAACTGGATTATTAGTAGAGGTAGATGAGAGCGTGAGTACGTACGTTAGCGTTGAAAAATTAAATTAAAAAAGTACAGTTATGAGTAAGAAAACAAACAAAAAAGCAGTAGCAAAACCTACCAAAAAAGTAACCAAGCCTGCCGCTAAAAAGCAAGTAAAAAAAGCTGCTAAACCTGTTGCTAAAAAAACAGTTAAACCTGCTGCTAAAAAAGTTTCTAAACCAACTCCTAAAAAAGTGGTTACAAAAACAAAAAGTAAACCCACACCTAAAGCAAAACCTGCTGCGGTAAAAACTAAAAATATAAAAGCTGAAGTGAAAAAGATTGCGAAAAAAGAAGTGAAGAAGGTTGTTTCTAAAAAAGAAGAAGAAATTAAACTTAAAAAGAAAGCGGTTGTTGCGCCTGCAAAACCAACTAAACCTGCTAAAAAAGAAAAACCAGTTTCTAAAAAAGCAGGCAAGAAAAAATCTAAAAAAGGAGATGACATTGATTTAGACGGAGAAGAGTTAGATGTTGATGCAGGACTTTTAGAATTAGACCCTGAAGCAATTACTGATGATGATGATGATGAAGTTGAAGTAGTTGTTGAAGAAAAAGAAAAAGAAAAGAAAAAAGGCAGAAGAAGATCTCGTGGCGGACGTATTGGAATGAAAAAACAATATGATTCGGAAGAGTTTGTACGCAAACAAATCATTAAAATTGATTTAACAAAACCGTTGATTAAAAAGCCTAAAAAAGAAGAACCAAAGCCTTTTATCAACAATAAAGATACACGCTCTCGTTATAACGATAAAGAATTAACTGAGTTTAAAGAAATTATTGTTTCTAAATTAAACGAAGCTAAAACCGATTATGATTTATTGAAACAAACCTTAACAAACACCGATAATCATGGTACAGATGATACATCGCCAACCTTTAAATTATTAGAAGATGGTAGCGATATTTTATCTAAAGAAGAGGTTGCACAATTAGCATCTCGTCAGGAAAAGTATATTGTATCCTTACAAAATGCATTGGTACGCATTCAAAATAAAACGTATGGCATTTGCCGTGTTACGGGTAAATTAATACCAAAAGAGCGTTTACGTAGTGTGCCACATGCTACACTTAGTATGGATGCCAAAATAAATCAGTACAATAGTTAATTAGTCTTATTTTTATAAAAAAAGCCGTTCAATTTTTGTTTGAGCGGCTTTTTTATTTTTGGGCGTTACGGCAGATTACTGCCGTCGGGCTTTTCGCTGCAATCTTTTTATGATTACATAAAAAGGATTTTTGCTTCAATCCCTAACGCAAACACACCAGAAACGCTTAATATTACTTCGGTTTTTCTTAATTTAAAAATTTCGTCCAATTTATTTTTCGTTAAAAAACTGTTGGCATCTTTAAAACAAACAAAGCATTTGGTTTTTTACTTTTGGTGCATGAAATACCTATGTTTTCCTATTAAAAACAGATAAACATAAACTAGGTATAACATACGGCAATTTAAAAAAGCAACATCCACAAATGAAACAGTATCACGATTTAATGAAGCATGTGCTTGAGCAGGGCGCTACCAAAACCGACAGAACAGGCACTG
>CAIXZI010000059.1 GCA_903923915.1 uncultured Bacteroidota bacterium | reverse complement strand
TAGATGGCGTTTAAAGTTTATACCAAAACCGGCGATAAAGGCCAGACTTCTTTAATAGGCGGCACACGCTTACCCAAACACCACATACGCATTGAAGCTTACGGAACAGTTGACGAACTTAACAGTTGGATAGGTTTATTGCGCGATCAAGCTATTGATGAGCGCAGCATAAAAACTTTATTAGAAACACAAGACCGTTTATTTACCATTGGTTCTTTATTGGCCGCTGATCCTGAAAAAAATAAAATGAAACTTCCGGAAATAAAAGAAGAAGATATTGTTTTGCTGGAAAAAGAAATTGATGCCATGGAAGAAACACTTCCGCTAATGAAACATTTTGTATTACCGGGTGGACACACTATTGTATCATACTGTCATTTGGCGCGCTGTGTTTGTCGCAGAGGAGAGCGTGCTGTATTACGATTGGCTGAAAACGAAAAAGTAGATGAGCTTGTATATAAATACTTAAACCGTTTATCAGATTATTTGTTTGTGTTATCACGCAAACTTTCTCAGAATTTAAAAGCAAACGAAACACCTTGGATTCCAAGAGTGTAGTTTTTTAAGATTTATTTTGTTTTTCTTGACCAAGAATGAAGCTTGAATTTTTAGCTTTGTATTATGGATTTTATAACAGAAGAACTAACTGATTATTGTGTTAAACATAGCGATAAGGAAGATAATTTATTAAAGGAGCTTGGCCGACAAACGCATTTAAAAACCACGCAACCACGCATGCTTAGCGGGCATTTGCAAGGTATGTTTTTATCTTTTATTGCTCAGTTTGTAAAACCAAATTATATTTTAGAGATAGGTACATTTACAGGATACTCGGCATTATGTTTAGCAAAAGGCTTAACCGAGAACGGAAAATTAATAACGCTGGATAATAATCCTGAAACATCTTTACTTGCAAAAGATTTTTTCAATAGATCTGTTTATAAAAATAAAATACAAGTTGTAGAAGGAGATGCTAAACAAGTTATACCCACATTGCCCAATGAAATTGATTTAGTTTTTATAGATGCTGATAAAAATAATTACGCATTATATTATGATTTGGTTTTTGATAAACTTAAAAGTGGCGGTTTAATTATGGCAGATAATGTTTTGTGGAGCGGCAAAATACTTGATTTATCTGCTAATAAAGACGAAAAAACAAAGGCTATACAATCTTTTAATGAAAAAATAGCCAATGATAATCGTGTAGAAAAAGTAATGTTGCCATTGCGTGATGGAATTACCTTAATCAGAAAAAAATAAAATGCGATTTTGCTATATTATATTTTTGTTCTTCGTGAGCATTTCTTTTGTGCAAGACGATAATGCTATGGTATGGCAAAAAAAACGTAAACTAACCTGGAACGATTATCGGGGAAAACCACAACATAATAGGTTTGCCGCAGCATCTACTGTTTACAGCATGTACAGGCATATTTATAAAGATGCCAATGGAAATATTACAGCAAGTATTAAAGCATGTTTTTATCCAACAGATTCGTGGAAAGGTAATTACATTGATGATGCTTTATTGGCGCACGAACAAAAACATTTTGATATTGTAGAGTTGTATGCTCGTAAATTACGAAAGCAATTGATGCAAATAAAGGTGCGTAGTGAAGAAGATGCGCAACAAAAGTTAGACTCCTTGCATAAAATAATTGATGCTGAGATGGATGCTTATCAGGATAAAGAAGGAAGAAGAAGCAAAATTATCAGTAGAAAATAAACGAGTGTATTTGAAAGTTTGCTATGATGATAAGGATGACGCCAAACATATGGGTGCGTGGTGGGATGCTGACAAAAAGAAATGGTATGCCCTAAATAATTCTGCCAGATATACCCCACTGATTGATAAGTATTCTTAATTATTTTTATAATTCCTTTATGATAAAATGGGAGTGGGTATGGGATTGTTTCAAGGAACAAAATTACAATTGGAGACGACCATAAACCTCATCACGCACCTGACTATTAATAATGGAATATGCTAATAGAGCGTGAAAATGTGCTTCATCACGATAGGAGAACTCTTCATATTCATTTTCATAGGACTTAATG
>CAIXZI010000058.1 GCA_903923915.1 uncultured Bacteroidota bacterium | reverse complement strand
TTTGCCTGCATTAAACAAAGGGTTATCCTCTAATACAATTATAGCTGCTTCAACCGCATCAATGGCATATCCACCTTTTTTTAATATAATTTCTCCTGCATTAATGGCATCTTCCAATGCTTTTTTATAAGCAGTTTCTTTTTCTGGAGTCATGGTAGAACGAAGTATAGTACCTGCGCCACCGTGTATAGCTATTGCGTATTTTGACATATTAAAATTTTAACTAAAAGTACAAAGTTTAAACAACTTCAACAACTTCGTTTGGTAAATAAACCAAATAGGCTTTTACATTTTTAGTTGAAATGCTACGAAGGGTATATTTATACAACTGAAGTTGTTTAATATGTTTGGCAGATTTCTCTCCGGTTTTAAAATCTATAATGGTATGTTGTTCGGATGTTGTTACAATTCTATCCGGGCGAATAATTTCGCCATCTGCTAAAAATAATTCTGTTTCATTTTTAACCTGCACGTTATCCGCAAAATATTCTTTCAAATCTTTATGCGTGGTTAATTGTAACAGAATATCTTTCAATTCTACTACCTGATTATTTAAGATATTACCTTGCAAAACAGCTCGCTGTAAAGCGTTATCAATATCTTTTGTGGTTTTTATATTGGCTAAAATATCGTGTAAGGCAATACCATATTTACGTTTGCTTTCTACATCAAAATCGTAATCAGTAAGTTTTATGGCAACGCTTTTGTGTAAATCTCTATATGAAATATGCTGCAAAGTTTCTATCTCAACTTCTGTTTTCTGTTCTTTTTCGGGATATGATCCTGTTTCAAAAAAGTGTGTATCATGTTGCTCGCTATACTTTTCGTTTACAAAATTTTGAAGCCAGTTGGTAATGCAATTGCCTTGCTTTTTCTCTCTGCTTATAATATGCAAAGCAGATACCGCACGTGTGCAAGCAACATATAACACGTTTAAATTATCTAAAGTTTGTTTTTGGTCTTCTTCTTCTGAATTACTTTTAAAATTTGTCTTCTCTAATTCTTTACCTGTTTTTACCAGTGCAACGGGCAAATGCGCTACTTCGTTATTGGTATCAATTAAAATTTGCTCGGTACTTTGTAAACGCCAATCGGCAAAAGGAATAATAACCACCGGAAACTCTAAACCCTTGGAAGCATGAACCGTTAGTATCTTTACCGCATTGGTATTTTGAGGAATTTTCACCGAAAGATTATCACGTTTTTTATTCCACCATTGTAAGAATAAATAGAGTGATGCGTTTTCTCTTTCGTTAAATGAAGCCACTTCATCCAAAAAGAAATTGACAAATAGCGGATTTTTATCTTCTATTTTAAATACACGAATAAGCTCAGTACAAATTTCAAATAAAGGAAGCGATGCTAAATGCACAATATTTAATTCGGGATTAAAGCCAAATAAAATTTCGTTCAATCTATAAGGTGTTAATGCCGTCTGCTGAAAATGTGGATGCTCAATTGGATAATTCAATTCTTCTTTTAAATAAGCCAAAATAGCACAGGCAGAAACGCCATCGTTATTGTTGGTTAGCCAAGTAAAAAACACGACTAAAAAATTTACTTCGGCACAGTTTTTTAATAACAACGAATCTGATGACACGACCGGAATGCCCTGATGCATAAGGAACTGAGCAATAGTGCTTCCGTTACGGTTGTTGCGAGTTAAAACAGCAATATCGTTGTATGCATATTTGTTAGCTAAGGATTGTTGTATAAACTGAAGTGTTTTTTGAAGAACAATATTTTCTTTTTCTTCGGCAGATTTATCAATAAACGAAAGTGTTATTTTTCCACCTTCTTTTGAAAATGCCTGCTGAGCACTGTTTTCATAAACCTTTTGATGCTCTTCATTTAGATATGTTTTAGAAAGCCAGTCGAACAAATTATTATTGAAGGCTATAATTTCAGCGCAACTTCTACGATTGGTATTTAGTTGTTTCTCTTGATAATTTAATTCAAGAGCTTGTTGCTGTTCGTGTATAACCCTATTCTGTTCTGAAGATTTTATTTTTGGCAGGTTTACAAACTGATCTACATCAGCACCACGCCAACGATAAATAGATTGTTTGCCATCGCCCACTATCATACAAAATTTACCTTCTGCTAAGGAGTTATGTACAAGCGGCAATAAGTTTAACCATTGCAAAACAGATGTATCCTGAAACTCATCAATTAAATAATGCTTATACCTATCGCCCAAACGCTCATAAATAAAGGGTACGGGCTCATCCTGTATAAAACTGGAAACCGTTTTATTAAACTCGCTTATAAAAACGATATTTTTTTCTTGCTTGTATTTTAAAACCAACTCTTGTATTTCATTCAACACACAAAGTGCAGTAATGTTTTTTAGTAAAAGTTTATGTAAAAAATATTCAGATATGTTTTTCTCTCTAAAGTTTTCAATCTCAAAATAAATAGAACGTAATGTTTCTTTAACACCATCAATATCTGCATTGTAATTTTTTGCAGGATACCATTTATCAAGCTTTATAGCATCATCAACGCGAGAACTTTTCAACTCTTCGTTACCAAATATTTTATTCTTAATCTTTTTGAAATAACCAAAGAAACCGCTTTCGCCATAACTAAAATCGGCAACTAAAATATTTTTTTGAGCAATGGTTAGATAAGCTTTATCCGCTAAAGCAATCAGATAATGTTCTGTTTTATGAACACTTTCTTGAAGTTGTTTTTTAATCTCCAATAAATTTTCTAAGCTTACTTTACCAAGCAATTCAGCTTCTTTAGTATCTTTTTTAGAAATTAAAATCGGACGAGCTAATTCAAAAATCTCATTTTCTATTTTCCAGTTCTTTTGCTCATCCACCTTATCTGAAGCATAATTAAGCAAAAGATTTTGCAATAATTTATTTTGCTTCATGTTGGTTAAAAGCTCGTCAATTGCCCACCACAGCGCGGCTTCTTCATCCGTATCTACCGTAAAATTGGCCGGTAGCTGTAAATCAATAGAAAAGCGTTTTATCAAACGATATACAAAACTATCAATAGTACACACCGAAAAATCGGCATACTGATGTAATAAGTTTTGATGCACTTCTTTACAACGCGCCTGTAATTCGGTTTCAGAAATAAAAAGCTCTTTTTGTAAATCGGCAGCTAAAGGAGTTTTTTGTAATAAAGAAATTTGTTGTAAAGCAGTTAATATTCTCTCTTTCATTTCGGCTGCAGCCTTATTGGTAAAGGTTACTGCCAGTATTTGTTTGTATGATTTATTTAACCGATGCGGATCTGCAAGCGCTAATTTTAAATACTCTTTTACTAATGTGTAAGTTTTACCCGAGCCTGCAGATGATTTATAAACAACAAAATTTTCGGGCATGGGTTGTTTATTTAACTGGAGAAAAAGTTATTTCATACATGGTTCCTTTAACAGGAAGCAGTTTTATAGAGCCATGTAACTGTTCGGCAAGTGTTTTAATTAATTCTAATCCAAACGTTGTATGCTCTTCATTCAAGCTAATTTTACTACCTATTCCGTTATCTCCAATTATCATGGTATAAGAATTACCTTTGTTTTTTTTCATTTTAAA
>CAIXZI010000057.1 GCA_903923915.1 uncultured Bacteroidota bacterium | reverse complement strand
TTTTAAGCAAAACTTTTTTTCCAGCAAGTGTAATTTTCTTTTTGAGACGCAGAGCTGTTTTCTTGTTTAGCTAATTTATAGGTATAGAAAAAATCACCTTCCGATTTAAAGTCTATATTTATTTCTTCCAACTTACCGCTACTTTGTAAAGTCAATTTACAGGTTTTATCTTTTTGCGAAAAATAATTTAACCAAAAGCTAAAGTCATTATTTAAACTAAAATTATTTACGGCCATAATTTCATCACCTATAGAAATACCTACCTTCCATGCAGGAGAGTATGGTGCAACCATAGTTACTTTTTTATGATGATTGGCATCAATTGCTTTAAAACCCCAACATTTTTCATAAATGGTTTGAGCGTGCTGTTTGTTTAATGCAAGCCCAACGTAATCAGCGCATTCGTGCAGCATTGGTTCATAAGCTTCTAAACCATATACATATTTAGTAAAGAAATCTTGTAAATCTATACTAGCTGCGGCAGAGCAGGCATCCGTAAAATCTTGTTCGGTATAACCTTTTTGTTTTTTATAAAAGTTATCGTACAGGTTTTTCATTACCGTTTGCAAGTTGTTTTTGTTTGATGAGTGTTTCATAATTAAAACATCCAGCATAAAAGCAATCATGCAACCTTCGTCATAAATATTTGTTTTACGATAGGGGGCTCCGGGTGTATAACCATCTAACCAATTATCAAAACTGCTATCTCCAACCGAAAGATTGTATCTACCAAAACTGTGCAAGTGCTTGGTTAAGCGTTCTTCAAAGGCTTTGAAATAAACTTCTTCGGTAAAGATGTTTGATGTAAATAAAAGTTTATCGCCGTAATAAGTGGTAACTCCTTCGTAAACAAAACCGGTACGGGCATAATTTTCTTTGGTATAATCATAAGGGAACATTTCGGCCGGACGAATGGTTTTTATATTCCAGGTATGAAATAATTCGTGACAGCATAAACCCAAAAACTCATTATAAACCTCATTATTCATTAAATGATAACAGGGTCCGAATGCAATAACGGTGTTTTTGGTATGTTCTACACCGTGATGAAATTTTTGCGGCATCATTTGAATTAAGAAATGATACTCGGTAAAATGTACGTCATTAAAAAAAGCTAATTGTTCAGCAATAAACGTGGAGAAATCTTTTTTTACTTTTTCTTCATTTGGATTACATTCGCCATTAAAATGCAAGTAAAAATTAACTCCGTTTACGGGCGCTAAAATAGTTTTAATATATGCTGAAGCAATAAAAGGAGAATCAGCCAGCTCGTCAAAGTTATCGGCAGTAAGCATATTGCCTTCTTTTTTTAAAGAGGAAGCAATGGTATAGGTATCAGGAATTTCTAAAACAACAGAATATTTTTCATGCATTTTACCGGGCACATACATCAAACAATTACAAGGATTAACGTAAAGTTGGTTTTCATCTACATACGTAGAACCTGCGTTTAAATCGACAGCATAATAACTGTACGTAACTTTAATTTGTTTATTGCCTTGTGTATCTATCTGCCAGCAATCTTTGCTTGTTTTTTTATAAGATAACACGCTATCATTCTCACCAAAAGCATCTAGTTTTTTAATGTTTTTGGCAAAGTTACCAAGCTCATATCTACCTGGGCGCCAGGCAGGTAATTGAAGGGTTAATATATCTGTATCAATGTTATCAATTATCAAATCGATATATAAGTAATGCGAAGACGGATTTTTGATATATAATTTATACTGCATATAGTTTGATTAAGAAAGCAAAATTAATATTTAATTTAATTTATTTTTATTT
>CAIXZI010000056.1 GCA_903923915.1 uncultured Bacteroidota bacterium | reverse complement strand
TTGCAGATGATATTGCAGAAACAGAGATTTTTCAAGTTGAAGAGCTGCAAGAAGAAAACGATAAACCAAGCAAAAAATTTGGAGAAAGAGATGTAACCACGATTAAAAATTTAAAATCGATTACTTCTGTGATAAAAGATTTTGATTTTTTTGCGGCAGAAAAATGGAAAATTGCAAGCGACAAACAAGGCTCTGGAAACACAGCTAACATTGGCTCTATAATAGATATAGATGATTTAAGAAATGGCAATGGGATCTTTAGCAAATTAGGTGAAGAGTGGTTTGATGAATACTGGATAAATTATGGCTCTGCAACAATGGTAAAAGATGGCAAGCCTATTAAAATTACAACACTAAAAGATTTTTTAGAATTTAAAGGTAGAACTGATTTACTAGAAAAAATAGTTTCAAGAGTTAAAAAAACAACTAAAAAAGTAGCTGCAAAAAAACCAAGAAAAAAGCTCATTTCTAAAATAAATACCCAGAAAAAAGGAGGAAATAAAAAATGAAAATTTTTGTTCCTCCAATAAAAAGTCAAGGCATTAAAACTAAATTAGTGCCTTGGATAATGGATTTAGCTCCTAAAACAAATGGAAAATGGATAGAACCGTTTCTTGGCACAGGTGTAGTTGCTTTCAATTCCGGCTACAAAAAAGCAATTTTAAACGACACCAATCCGCATATCATTAACTTCTACAAAGGTCTTCAAAAAAAGGCAATTACAGCGCCATTAATAAAGCAATACCTTGAATTGGAAGGAGAATTATTAAGTAAAGCTGATAATAATGGTTACGAACACTATTTAAAAGTGCGTTCGCGTTTTAATAGCGAATTCTCTCCTTACGATTTTATCTTTCTTTCACGTGCGGGTTTTAATGGTATGATGCGGTTTAATAAAAAAGGAAATTGGAACATTCCATTTTGTAAAAAACCAGATCGTTTTGCGCAAGCTTATATCACCAAAATTACTAATCAGGTAGCAGCTGTTTCTCAGATTATTCAACCAAAACCCAACTGGATTTTTCATAACAAATCGTTTGCTGATATTATTCCACTTGCTACAGAAAACGATATCATTTATTGCGACCCACCTTATTACGGGCGTTACGTTGATTACTTTAATGGTTGGACAGAGAAGGACGAAGAGCTTCTTTTTACTCTATTAAGTAAAACCAAAGCAAAATTTATTCTTTCAACTTGGCATCATAATGATTGGCGCGAAAACGAAATGATTACTAAATTTTGGAACAAATTTAATATTGTAACAAAAGATCATTTTTACCATAGTGGCGGCAACATTGAGAATAGAAGAACAGTTGTTGAAGCACTTGTTTGTAATTTTGAAGCTGATAATTTCCAACAACATAATCACGGTTTAAGAGAAAAGCTAAAAGAAAGGCAGCTTACTTTTCAACTATTGGATCAAGAGGCAGAGAGCAGCCGCATTCAAGTCTAAACTACCTTTACCAACCAATAACTTTTTTTACCTCTTCGACAATCTGCAAAACTGCCGGACAAACAAAGGTATTTTTATACGTTAGATCTAAAACCTGATACATGTTTTTTCTATTGGTATGCGGATATTCTCGACAAGCATTGGGGCGGTCTTCATACACGCTGCAATAATTATCATCGCCTAAAAACGGACAAGGAGCTTGCTTAAGCACATAATCGTTATCACCATCTATACGTAAATACTTTTCAGTAAAATCGTAAGGCTTCATGCGCAGGCGTTTTGCCACACGCTCAATATCTTTTTGGTAAAAAATAGGGCTGGTAGTTTTACAACAATTAGCGCAAGTAAGGCAATCTACTTTTTCAAAAACTTCTTCGTGTGCTGTATGAAACACATCATCCAGGTTACGAACTTTTTTAGCTTTTAATTTTTTTAGATAAAGTTTGTTAGCCGCACTTAGCGATTTAGCTTTACCCGAAAACGAAGGAATATCCATTTACTTTTTTACAATTACAAAAACATCTTCATTATCTCGCTTCATCAAATATGTTTCGCGAGCAAATTTTTCTATGCTTTTTTGGTTGGTATGCAACTCTTCAATGGCTTGGTTGTTGGCTATAATTTCTTGCAAATAATAGTTGCGCTCTTTCTCTAATTTTAAAACCTGCTGTTTTAAATCATATTGAGTAAAAATATCATTTCTGTCAAAAAAAGTAAGCCATACCGCTAAACCAACTACGGTTAGCAAGTATTTATTGGTTACCACAGAAAATATCTTCTTAAACATAGCACAAAGATACACCCTTATAAAACGATGAAAAAATAAATTAAACTGTTTATGAATAATGAGTTGTTAAAAAGCAGACTTCAACGTAACCTCTGTATTTTGATAGGCTGATAATTTCTCAATAGCTGCATCAATTTCTTTTATCCAGGCAATCTGTTCATCATGTGCCATAGAGTAATTGGTATTTTCATCATATTTATCCTGATAAGCATCCATCTCAGCATCAATTATTTTATGCAAGGAGTCTAACTTTTGTTGCGCATCTTCTTCACTACGCACCTTTATTTGCATCAA
>CAIXZI010000055.1 GCA_903923915.1 uncultured Bacteroidota bacterium | reverse complement strand
TGCTGTAACAGTTGCAGAACCATTACTCAACCCATTGCAGGTAATATTTTTTACAGCTGTTGTTAAAGAAAAACTTGACGATTGCACTATTGTAGTTGTTGCAGTAATCACACAATTGTTTGCATCGGTTATAGTAACATTATAATTTCCACCCGATAGATTATTTGCTGTTGCTGCATTTCCTCCTGTTGGAGACCAAGCGTAGCTGGCATAAGGAACTGTGCCTCCATTTACGGTTACACTTGTTGTTCCATTTGATTGACTACAAGTTGCCGGAGTGCTTGTGGCAGTAGCCGTTAATGCACTTGGTTGTTGTATAGTAAGGCTTGTTGTAATAGGACATAGATTGTTATCTAAAACCAAAACTGTATAATTGCCCGCTGCTAAATTTGTTGCGCTTGCATTTGTGCCACCCATAGGAACCCACGAATACGTATAAGCTGGTGTGCCGCCCGTTACAGTTGCATTTGCAGAACCTGTGCTTGCTCCATTACATGCAACACTGTTTGATGACACCGATAAAGAAAGTGTACTTGGTTGAGAAATAATTGCCACCGCAGTGGTTGTACAACTATTGTTATCGCTTACTAAAACCGTATATGTGCCCGCAACTAAATTATTTGCAGTTGCTAAATTTCCTCCACTTGGCGACCAAGTATAACTATATGGTGCGGTTCCTGCAGCAGGCACAACAGTTGCGCTTCCGTTATTGCCACCTTTGCAAGATACATCAGTAGAAGTAACTGTAGTAGTAATTCCACCCGTATTTGCAACAACAACAGAGGCTGTAGCTGTACACGAAAAATTATCAGTAACTAAAACCGTATAGTTTCCTGCACCTAACCCACTTGCTGTTGCTGTATTTCCGCCACTTGGCGACCAAGAATAGGTATAAGGAGCTCCTCCGCCATTAACCGTTACTGTGGCCGAGCCAGGTGTTGCACAGCCTGCCGCAGATGACGCAGTTGTAACAGTTAATGATGTAGGCTGTGTAATGGTTACAGTTGTATTGGTAGTACAAGTAGTGCTTGGGTCAGAAACGGTTACCGTATAAGTGCCTGCATTTAAGCCCGATGCTGTTGCTGTATTAGCTCCATTAGACCAAGAATACGTGGGTGTTGTTCCACCTGTTGCTAAAGCTGTTGCCGCTCCAGGCGTTCCACATCCGGCGTTGGTAAAAGAAGTAAGAGAGACACCTAAAACATTAATTACTTTAGAGGCTGTATCTGGTGGATTGCACGCGCCACCTGATGCAATTACACTTACCGTATAAATACCCGGAGCAAAGGTATGCGATGGGTTTTGTGCCGTTGAAGTGTTTCCATCACCAAAATTCCAAGCCCAGGTTGTTGTTGGGCAGGCTTTTGCACCCGAGTTAAATGTTAAGGTATTGCCTGCACAAGTGCTTGTTATGGTAGTAGTATTAATGATTCCATTTCCAACAGCAACCGAATCAAAAGAAAAACCGTCATAACCATTGCAAGCATATCCACAAGAAAAAGTTACTCTAAAAATTACGTTTGGTTTTCCTGCTAAACCGGTTAAGCAGTGCTGAGCCGTTAACCATTTTGTAGAACCATGTCCGGAATAACAAGTTACACCAGTATGAGAGGGGTCGTCGGCAACATCTACGGGATGTGTATTTCCAGCCCAAGCGTGTTTAGCAGTAGGGTCTGTTGCGGGAAACCACACAGGTTTTGCTCCACCACCCGTTATCGTACCTGAAGAATAAGATGAGGTGGAATTGGTGTTGTACCAATTTGCCGTATTACAATCGTTTGGGTCGTTATATGCCCCAATTGTTTGCCAAGTTGCGCCATTATTAATAGATGATTGTAATTTTGTGCCATCAAATTTCCATTCGCTTTCCCAAAATATTTTAAGCCAAATATGTGGATACTTAAGATTGGTGAAATCATAGCAAGGGCTTTGTACCCAAGATTGTTCATTAAACTGATAAAAAGCACCGCTTAACCCACCAAGACACCAAGATTTAGTCCCGCTTCCGGCCCCGCTAATCACAGGATGTGCCGGAGTTCCCCAGGCCCAATCATTAGCTGCATAAAACTGATTGCTTGTCCAAACCGGGCCTGTTTCAAAATCTTCAACAGCAGGAAACACATTAATACACTGTGCTTGTGCCGATGGATTTGTAGTAATTGAAAAAACAAATAGTAAAACAACTATAGTTGAAATATAATAAGGTGAAATTGTTTTTTTTGAAAAACCCTTTTTCATTTTTAATTAGCTCTTAAAAGTGGTTAAGAATGCTTCTTGAATAATGAAGGATTCTTTAGGGTGTTCACTTTTGCGGTAAAAGTATTTTATTCTATTTTAATTACGTTTTCTTTAAAATTAACTTATTGTGAATTTTTTTAAGCAAAACAATAATACAGCTACATTCTATGTAAATTCTGAATTTTCGTGTTAAAAAATTACATTTAACAGATAAAAAACTACGTACTTAGCCAATAGTTTTATGCAGCCAGATTCGCAATTACTTATAACATTAGTAGAAATGAAAATGCCCTTTGGCAGGTTTAAAGGCGTATTGTTGTGCGATTTACCGGTATCTTATTTAGAATGGTTTAATCGTAAAGGCTTCCCCGAAGGCAAACTGGGCGTGCTTTTACAAACTATGCTCGAAATTAAAATGAACGGTCTGGATGATTTACTGAATCCTTTAAAGAAAAAATAAATTACATTTGATTAGTTACTTATAAATATAAAATGAAAGATTATAAAAATTATTACACCATACATGGCCCCACGGATGAAGTTTACTTAGCACTTACAAACCCCTTTACCATTGGTTTATGGACGGGCGAGGACAATGCTGTTATGAGCACGGAAGTTGGTAGCGAGTTTTCTATGATGGATGATAGCATTGCGGGTAAAAATTTAGAATTTATTGAAAATAAAAAAATTGTACAGCAATGGTATTTTGGCGATGACGAAGAAACACCATCAATTGTTACCTTAAAATTACACGATCATAAAGAAGGAACCTCGGTTGAGTTAAATCACACCAACATTCCTGATGAAGCTTATGCTGATATTGTTGATGGTTGGAACAATATATATTTCAAGGGTTTAAGAGATTTCTTTTAAGCGTCTATCATCAAAAACGTTACTATAGAAATATTTACCGATGGAAGCTTTCATCCGCAAACTCGCATTGGTGCTTGGGTTGCCATACTTTTTATCGACGACAAAAAATTACATTATCAGATATAGTGAACGATACAACTAATAACCGCATGGAACTTACTGCTGTTATTAAAGCAGTAGAATTCATAAAAGCAAAGCACCAAGCCTTTAAAGAAATACATATTATTTCAGATAGTCAGTATGTAATTGGTTTGGTTGCACGACAAGAAAAATTTACCAAACTTAATTTCAAAACCTTAAGTGGAATTGACATTAGAAATGTAGATTTAGTAAAACATTTTTTAAAATTGAATGCAGAAACAAAAATACACTTCACAAAAATAAAAGCACATCAGCAACAAACAAGCGTAGTTAATTATAATATTAAAGCAGATATTTTGGCGCGCCATTTGGTAAGAGAAGCTGTTGCTAAAACAAATTTTGAACAATGAAAAAAACAGTAGCCATAATTGGTAGCGGACCTGCAGCATTAATGTTAGCAGCAACTTTAAACGAAAAAATTTTTGACGCAACTATTTATGAAAAGAATTTTGCTCCAGCGCGTAAATTTTTAGTTGCAGGAGATGGCGGCTTTAATTTAACACACTCGGAAGAAATAGAACAATTTATAACGCGTTACACACCGCCATCTTTTTTAGAAAAAAGTATTCGCTCATTTACAAATACAGATCTGCGCAATTGGTTAAAGCAAATCGGCATTGAAACATTTGTGGGCTCAAGTAAAAGAGTGTTTCCTGAAAAGGGAATAAAACCTATTGATGTGTTGAATTCTATTTTGAATGAACTAAAAAATAAAAACGTTCAATTAAAAACTAAACACGAGTGGAAAGGCTGGAACGATAAAAATGAATTAATTATACATCATAACAATGAAAATACTTTTGTAAAAGCAGATATAGTTGTTTTTGCTTTGGGTGGTGCAAGCTGGGCAAAGACAGGCTCTGACGGAAGCTGGTTAAATTTATTTGAAAAGAAAGGTATTGAAATAATTCCTTTTGAAGCATCTAATTGTGCCTATCAAATTAAGTGGGATGAGAAATTTTTAAAACAAGCGGAAGGAAAGTCAATTAAAAACATTTCGATTACTTGTGGCGAAGTAGAAAGAAAGGGTGAAGTAGTTATTACAAAATTCGGCTTAGAAGGTGGTGCTGTATATGGCCTAAGTCCGCAAATACGTGAAGAATTAAAAGAAAATAAAACTGCCACTATTGTTATTGATTTAAAACCAACCTTTTCTATCGAGGTAATTAAAAGTAAATTCAATACTAAAGAAAACAAAACACTGACTACCATTTTAAAAGAAGATTTAAATTTAAGTGTGGTACAAACAGCTTTATTAAAAAGTAATTTAAGCAAAGAAGAATTTTTAAATGTAGATACACTCGCAGAAAAAATAAAGAAACTTCCTTTGCTAATAACCGCCATGGCTCCAATAGATGAAGCCATTTCTACCGTTGGTGGTATTTCTTTACAAGAAGTGGATGAATTTTTTCAATTAAAAAAACTGCCAAATCATTATGCCATAGGCGAAATGTTAAATTGGGATGCCCCCACTGGGGGCTATTTACTACAGGCTTGTTTTAGCACAGGGCATTGTTTGGCTCAGCAACTTAACACAAAGTAATTTATTTTAACATTTATTTAATAGTTCGTTTTGCTAACTATTAGTAAAACTAACTTATATTTGCGGCCTCAATGCCAATAAAAGATATATACCAAGATATGCCCTTGGGCAAGTTGTTTTCTATGATAACAAAGCCATATTTTGGCGCGCTTGTTCTTAAATTAGAAGAGGTAGGCTTAGAAAAAGATTTTTCAGTACTAATACTAATTGAACAAAAACAAAACTGTACCCAGCAATTTATTTCAGATAGTTTACAGATAGATAAAGTATCGATGGTAAAAATTATCGATGGCTTTTCTAAAAAACAATTAGTAAAGCGTATTCAAAACCCTAAAGATCGTCGTGAATATTTTATCGAATTAACTGATAAGGGTAGAAAATTAATGCCAAAAATCCATAAAGCCATTCAAGAATTAAATGACATTGCCTTTAAGGGCTTTAGTGAAAAAGAAAGAAAAACTTTTACAAAAGCCATGATTACAATGTATCATAACATAGAGCATTTTCCGTCGTCGCATGTAATTGTTTATAAAACAAAGAAAAAAAGTAAAGCATAATATGAAACCAAAAACCCTCATACTTATAGTAGTAATTATTGCAGCCTTAGCGCTTATAAAAATATTTTTTCTATCGCCAAAGCAGGCAAAACCTGCCGGACCACAAGCGGGCAAAGGTCCCGTAGTTGCTATTAAAGCAGTGGTTGCACAAAGCGGTAATGTTGAAAACAAATTGATTTTATCGGGTACAGTTTTAGCAAACGAAGAAGCCGTTTTAAAACCTGAAGTATCTGGCAAAATAATTTTAATGCATATTAACGAAGGTGCCGAAGTTGAAAAAGGACAACTACTTGTAAAAATAAACGATGCTGATTTGCAGGCCCAGCTTGCCAAACAAACGGCTATGCAAAAAATTAACGAAGAAAAAGAGCGCGATTTGAAAGCTTTGCTTGCCGTAAAAGGTGTTAGTCAGGAAGAGTATGATTTAGCTTTATCAACCGTGCAACAAAGTAAAGCCGATATGGATTTAACTCAAGCGCAAATTGCAAAAACAGAAATTAGATCTCCCTTTAATGGCGTTATTGGTTTAAAAAATGTAAGCGAAGGAAACAATGTTAGTCCGGCAGATATTATAGCATCCGTACAACAACTTAATCCAGTAAAAATTGATTTTTCTGTTCCCGAAAAATATACAGCTGTTGTTCATTTAAATGATACAGTACTTGTTACCATTCTAGGTACTGGTAAAACCTATGTGGGCAAGGTATATGCCATAGATCCTAAGATAGATGCTGCCACCCGTTCATTAAAAATACGTGCTATTTGCGAAAACAATAAACGCGAAATTTTTCCCGGCTCGTATGCACAGGTTACTTTAATTTTAAAATCAGAAAATTCGGTTGTCATTCCTACCATGGCTGTGATACCAGATTTACACGGACAAAAAACATTTGTAATCCGCGATGGAAAAGCCGTTTCTGTTCAAATTGAAACCGGTATTCGTAATGATACCACCATTGAAGTTTTAAAAGGATTGAAAGCCGGTGATACTATTGCAACAGAAGGCATTATGGCGTTGAAGCCAAACGTGCAAGTAAAAATTCAAGGAATTAAAAATAAAAAGTAGGGCATGAATATTTCATCCACCAGTATAAACAGGCCGGTTCTTGCCATTGTAATGAGCCTTATCATTCTATTATTTGGAGTGATAGGGTATAAGTTTCTGGGCGTGAGAGAGTTTCCTGCTATTGATCCTCCGGTTATCACTGTGCGTACATCATATACAGGGGCCAGCGCCGAAGTAATAGAATCTCAAATTACAGAACCCTTAGAAAAAGTAATTAATGGTATTGATGGTATTCGCACCATTTCTTCTACAAGCGCACAAGGTGTTAGTTCTATTACGGTTGAATTTAATTTAGGCGCCAACTTAGAAAGTGCAGCCAATGATGTGCGCGATAAAGTATCTCAGGCGGTTAGGCAATTGCCACAAGATATTGATGGTTTACCAACGGTAACGAAAGCAGATGCAAATAGCGATGCTATTGTGAGTATGACTATACAAAGCAATACGCGTTCTATTTTAGAAGTAGATGATTATGCCGAAAATGTTTTGGTTGAGCGTTTACAAACTATTCCGGGTGTTAGTACCATACAAATTTGGGGACAAAAAAAATATGCCATGCGTTTATGGATGGATCCTAAAAAACTGGCCGCTTACGGGTTAACGCCATTAGATATACAACAAGCTGTAAATACAGAAAACTTAGAATCTCCCTCAGGTAAGGTAACCGGACGAACTAACGAGTTAATTGTACAAACCAAAGGGCGTTTAAACAACACAGCAGATTTTGAAAATTTAATTTTAAAAACAAGTAGCGCACAAATTGTTCGTTTTAAAGATATTGGAAGGGTGGAACTTGGGCCTGAAGCCTATGAAACCAGTTTTAAAGTAGATGGCATTAACATGATAGGCTTAGGGATTGTGCCTCAGCCAGGTGCCAACTACATTGATATTGCTGATGAATTTTATAAACGATTAGATGCCATAAAAAAAGAAATCCCAAAAGATTATAAAATTGGCATTGCCTTAGATAACACCAAATTTGTTCGAAAAGCTCTTTCTGAAGTTGAAGAAACTCTTGTTATCGCAATCATACTGGTAGTTTTAATTATTTACTTATTTTTTCGCGATTGGGTTATTGCTTTTCGCCCGTTAATTGATTTACCCGTTTCATTAATTGGCGCATTTTTTATTATGTATGTAATGGGTTACTCCATTAACGTATTAAGTTTATTGGCTATTGTTTTAGCAACAGGTTTAGTTGTTGATGATGGAATTGTAGTTACAGAAAACATCTACAAAAAAATTGAAGAAGGCATGGATCCTGTCGAAGCGGCGCACAAGGGTTCTAAAGAAATTTTCTTTGCAGTTGTATCTACTTCAATAACATTAGTGGCTGTGTTTTTACCTGTAATATTTTTGCAAGGTTTTGTTGGTCAGTTGTTTCGAGAGTTTGGTGTAGTAATTGCCGGCGCTGTTTTAATTTCTGCTTTTGTATCGTTAACGCTAACCCCAATGCTTAACGCCAAACTGGTAAGCAAAACGCATAAAAAAAGTAAGTTTTATGAAATGACCGAGCCTTTCTTTCAACGTTTAGAAGATGGTTATTTTAATTCATTAGGAAATTTTTTAAAACAACGCTGGATTGCATTTGTAGTTTTTGGTGCTTCTGTTTTAATTGGGATTGCCTGTTTTTTTTACATCCCACAAGAGTTGGCCCCACTTGATGATCGTGCTTGGTTACGCATTAATACAACAGCTCCCGAAGGTACTTCATACGAGTCTATGGAAAAATTTATGGACAAGCTGGCAAAAAATTTAGAAGACAGCATTAAAGACCAGCGTTTAATTTTATCTATAACATCGCCTGGTTTTGCCGGGTCTGGTGCTATTAACTCGGGCATCATGCGTTTAATGATGAATGATACTTTACGCACCAAATCGCAGCAGTATTGGGCAGATTATGCAAGCAAATTAACCAAAAACATGCCCGAAGGAAAAGTGTTTATATCGCAAGAGCAAACCATTTCGGCTGGTGGTGGACCGCGTGGTGGCTTACCCGTGCAATTTGTTATTCAAGCATCTTCTTTTGATAAATTAAAATCATCTCTTCCAAAGTTTATGGAGGAAGTTAGTAAAAGCAGCGTGTTTCAAGGATTTGATTGTAATTTAAAATTTAATAAGCCAGAGTTAGATGTTACCATTTTGCGTGATAAGGCGAAATCATTGGGGGTTTCTGTTCAAGATATTGCACAAACTTTACAATTAGCATTAAGTGGAAATCGCTTTAGTTATTTTGTAATGAATAATAAACAATACCAGGTAATGGGACAATTAGAAATGTATGACAGAGATAAACCTGCCGATGTTACCTCTCTATATGTGCGAAGCAATACCGGAAGTTTAATTCAGTTAGATAACCTGGTGCAAATGACTGAAACCAGCAACCCGCCTCAGCTATATAAATACAATCGTTACGAAGCGGCAACAGTTTCTGCCGGGTTAGCACCAGGAAAAACAATTGCAGATGGTGTGAATGAAATGCGCAGAATTGCTAAAAACAATTTAGATGAAACCTTTAGTACAGCACTTACCGGACCTTCGCGCGATTTTGAAGAAAGTGGTTCTAACATTTTGTTTGCACTTGGCTTAGCACTACTTTTAATTTATTTAATTCTTGCCGCACAGTTCGAAAGTTTTGTAGATCCTTTCATTGTAATGCTTACCGTGCCTTTAGCTATTGCAGGTGCGTTATTATCGCTTTGGTATTTTAATCAAACCTTAAATATTTTTTCTGAAATTGGAATTATTATGTTGATTGGATTGGTTACCAAAAACGGAATTTTAATTGTTGAGTTTTCTAATCAGTTAAGAGAACAAGGTTTATCTAAATTAGAAGCTATTCAAAAAGGCGCAACGGCGCGTTTACGTCCAATTTTAATGACAAGTTTAGCAACTGCATTAGGGGCTTTGCCAATAGCTATGTCATTGGGTGCTGCCGCTAAAAGCCGCATGGGTATGGGTATTGTAGTGGTTGGGGGTATTTTATTTTCGTTAACATTAACCTTGTTTGTAATTCCGGCCATGTACACCTACTTATCAAAAACTCACAAAAAGAAATTAGAAAATAATACGTTCGAAGAATCTGAAAGTGTAAAGAAAAATCTAGTACAACAAACATCATCACATTCATAATACATGAAACACACGTATAAATTAATTGCTTTATTTATTTTTTTAGTTAATGCTTTGGCAAAAAGCCAAGAGTTATTAAAGTTAGAAGATGTAATTAAATTAACTATCGAAAATAATTTTGATGTTCAGATAGCAAAAAATAATATTCAGGTTGCAAAAAACAACAATAACATTGGCTTAGTTGGAGGCGGGCAATCTACCGGAGGTACCGTATCCGGAGGTTCTACCGGCATGTTGCCGCAAATTTCTATTTCGGCAGGGAGTCCGCAAAATCCATTGGGTGTAGGACAAACCATTACTACTTTAAAATATTCAAACCCCGCATTAAACGTTAATAGTCAAAAGCTAACGTCAACTAGTTATGCGCCATCTATTGTAGGTACTTGGTATTTTTTTGATGGATTAAAAATGTTTGCCACTAAAAAGAAATTAAATCGTAATGAAGAGTTAAGCAATCTTAATTATCGCTTAACGGTTGAAAACACTATGCTGGCAAGCCTTACAGCATATTATCAAATGATTAGCATACAACAATTTATTAAGTCGTTAAAATTATCATTGATTTTAGCCGAAGATCAAAAAAAATTAGCTGATCAAAAATTAAAATCGGGAACAGGCTCTAATGTTGATGTATTGCAAACTCAAATTGATTACAACAACATTCAAGTGCAAATTATTCAACAACAAAATTTATTAAATGATCAACGTATTACATTAAACAACCTTTTAAAACGCTCTCCGGACGTGGATTTCACTGTACCTGATACAATTATCATGCAAACAAAACCCGAGTATCAGGTTGCTTTAGATAATACCGACAAGAATAATAGTTCTATTTTAATCAGTCAGAAAAACATTGAGGTTGATGAACTTGGGTTGAAAGAATACAAAGCCAACCGTATGCCCAAAATTGGTGTTACCGGTAATTACTCGTTTCAGCGCACCACAAATGATATTGGTTTGGTTAGATTAAATCAAAACTATGGCTTTAACGCAGGCTTCATTTTTTCGTGGACACTGTTAAACAACTTAACTACACATACCGCCATAAAAAACCAATTGGTGCAATTAAGTTCGGATAACTTTAGGTTAGAAGCAGCTAAATTGCAACAAAAATCAAATTTATATCAGGCATTTTTAAGTTTTACAAACAACTTAAACATAATTGATATTGAAAAAAAAAGCGTGCAACTTGCCAGTCAAAATTTAAATATTGCAGCATTACGTTTTAAACAAGGCTTATCTAATTATATCGAATATCGCACAGTTGAACAAAGCTACGAAGATGCACAGTTTCGCTTATCACAAGCGGCTTTCAATACCAAACTAAGCGAATTGAATTATTTAAAAGCGCAGGGTTTATTGGTACATTAACGTTGTTGTCACTCTGAGCTTGTCGAAGAGTGTGGGGAGGCCAACGCATATATTTCGACAGGCTCAATATGACCACACACATTCAGATTAATGCAAAAATTTATTTTCTTCCTGTTTCTATTATCTTTACTGCATGAGCGGCATTTACATACATATTCCTTTTTGCAGAAAAGCCTGCTTGTATTGCGATTTTCATTTTTCTACCAATCTCGAAAACAAGAAACAATTAGTTGACTCTATTTGTAAAGAAATAAATAATCGTAAAAACTATTTAGAAAATAAACCCGTTAAATCAATTTACTTTGGAGGAGGAACGCCAAGCTTGTTAAGCCTTTCAGAGCTTGAGCAAATTTTAAAAACTATTCATTCAAATTTTATTATTGACGAAAAAGCCGAAATTACTTTTGAGTTAAATCCGGAAGATGCAGAACTAAATTATCTGCAAGAAATAAAAAAATTAGGTATTAATCGTTTAAGCATTGGCCTTCAAAGTTTTGATGAGGAAGAATTAAAATGGATGAACCGCGCGCATAACGCACAACAAAATTTTGATTGCATTAAAACAGCACAGCAAGCGGGTTTAAATAATATTTCGATAGATTTAATTTATGGCAGCAAATTTCAGACACCTGAAACTTGGCGTAAAACCTTGCAGGCAGCCTTTGCATTAAACACACAACATATTTCTTCTTACAACCTAACGGTAGAAAGTAGAACACAACTACAACATCTTATTAAAGAGAAAAAAGAAAAAGATATTGATAGCGAAATGAGCTCACAACTGTTTGATATACTTATTGAAGAAACAGAAAAAAATGGTTTCACACAATATGAAATTTCTAATTTTTGTAAGTCGGGCTTTATGGCCGAGCACAATAGCAATTATTGGCGTGGCTTATCTTACTTGGGTATTGGTCCTTCGGCGCATTCGTATAACGGCATTTCGCGCAGGTTTAATAACAGAAGCAATGCACAATATATTCAGTCGATTGAAAATGATAAACCTTTTTACGAAGAAGAAGAATTAACCGCTAACGATAAATACAACGAATATATTTTAACTCGCCTAAGAACTGAATGGGGCTGCGATTTAGCTGAAATGAAAAATTTATTTACAGATAAATACATTACTCATTTTTTGGAGCAACTGAAACCGTATCAGCAAAAAAACTTTATAGAGATAAAACAAAACACCGTAACTTTAAACAAACAAGGAAAGCATTTTGCCGATGGCATTGCTTCTGATTTATTTTATACGAAGAAAGATGGTAGCAAGCATAACCTATAAGCAAAAAACATTTAGGGTAGATTTTTCTAAACCCATGGATATTTCTTTACCTGTTATGGTGGGCGGTGTAAAGGCCTGGTATGTGTCCGAACCACTTATAGAACCTGTGCGTATGGGCGATTGGGTT
>CAIXZI010000054.1 GCA_903923915.1 uncultured Bacteroidota bacterium | reverse complement strand
TTTAAAGAAAGAAAAAAATGGTCATTTTATTTTAAACTCTAAATACACAGGCAAATCATTATCGTTTACTTATTTTGTAAATGGCAAGGGTTGGAATTGTATTTCGAACATAAGTCATTCAAAAACTGCTTCAGTAAAAAAAACTAAATCATCCCATGTAAAATGATGAGAAATAGCAAACATATTAAAATAGCTACCCTAGCCGTTTTCTTTTCTTCTCAGATTATTGGTCAAACCATAAAAGGCATTGATATTTCTAGTGTTCAGGGCACGGTAAATTGGACAAGTGTAAAAAGCGATGGGATTACATTTGCATTTGCCAAGGCTACAGAAGGTAAAACCTTTACTGATAGTCAATTTACAAATTACATTCCTAACGGCAAAGCAGCAGGTGTATATATGGGTGCCTATCACTTTGCCCGCCCCGATAATCAATCTACCATACAAGGTGCTATTGATGAGGCAAACCATTTTTTAAGTGTAGCGCAATCATCTATTGTATCTTGCCAATTACCGCCCGCACTTGATTACGAAACAGATGTTTCAGCAACTTTAACCTATTCTTTTCAAGCCCAATGGATACAAGCCTGGTGCAATACCGTGCAAAATGCTACAGGTATAGTACCTATTATTTATACAGGTAATAGCATCGCTCATAGCCTGGGGTCGTATCTTTCATCGCAATACAAATTATGGTATCCATATTATTACAATAATCGATCAGATGCTTCTCCGCCACCAAACACCTATTATGGCACATGGGGAAGTTACCAAATTTGGCAATATTCTGATCAAGGCACTGTAGCGGGTATTAGCGGTTATGTAGATATGGATGATTTTAACGGAACCTTAACCGATTTAAAAAATTTAATGGTCTGCACCCCACCTGCTTGTCATACATATTACGCAAGCTTGCCGTATTCTACTTCCTTTGAAAACACTTGGATAACAGATAGCTGTTCGGGGAACGCACAACGCCTGCCGGATATTTATTGGAAAAATAGCACAGGCGGCACCAATCCAAATGGAAATGATTACTGGCACAGAGATGATTATTCGGGTAGTGATTGGACAAGTATAACCACCGGAACATACAGTCCTGCCGGTTCAGCCGGAAACCATAGTGCAAAATTCCATAATGATCCGCCACCGGCAGGCTCTACAGGTGCTTTAGATTTATATCTTAATTTATCTACCGTAGGAACCAAAAAAATATCTTTTGATTATATACACAATGAAGCTTCTCCTTCGCCTTTTTCATTTGATGTGATGCTTTCTACCGATGGAGGCAGCACTTTTTCCACTACTTTGTTAACTATTACAAGTGCCCAGGTATCAAGTTGGACCACCCAAACCTTTACTACCAATGCTACTTCAGCAACTTCTGTACTTCGTTTTAAGGCAACCGACAAAGGAACTAATGATGTTGGTATTGATAATTTAAACGTAGCATTAAACAGCACTACATCAATTAGTGGTTTTGTGAGTAATAATTACAACATAAGCGTTTACCCAAACCCAACTAACAATAATTTTACAGTAAAAGCAGATGGTATTATGAATAAACTATCTGTAGATATTTATAACAGCATAGGGCAAAACGTATTGTATAAACAAGCAGAAACCGGCGAAAATGAAATACAAATAAGCGGTTTAGACCAAGGAGTTTATTACGTTACAATTTATTGCGATGGAGTAAAAGCGGGCATGCAAAAATTACTCATAATTGAGTAATTAAAAGCTAAAAACCGTTTAGTAAATTAATTTAGCTGCATTAAGCATTTCTAACACTTTTTAAGATTTTAAGGCTAAAAAATTATTACTTTTACCTTTTTGCCGATAAGACTTAACAATTCAGGGCTTCTCAGATTAATAGCCCCGTATTTGTATTTCTTAACATCACCATCTGCAAGTTTCTTTCTATCCGTTGTT
>CAIXZI010000053.1 GCA_903923915.1 uncultured Bacteroidota bacterium | reverse complement strand
TTAAATGATGGAAACAATAGCAAGACTGAAATAAAGTCTATGCAGGGCATTTATCGCTTTAGTTTAGACTTATTACTGAAAGAAATTGAAAGCTGTTTTAAGCTTGGTATCACTACGTTTGCACCATTTCCAAATATCGAAGAAAAATTAAAAAACAAAACCGCCAGCGAAAGTTGGAATAAAAAAGGAATTTATTTACGCGCCATTAAAGAAATAAAAAAACAGTTTCCGGAAGCCATTTTAATGACGGATGTGGCGATGGATCCATACAGTAGCGATGGACATGATGGTTTTGTAAAAAACGGAGAAATTTTAAACGACGAAACTTTAGAAATTTTAGCCCGCATGGCTGTTGCGCAGGCCGAAGCAGGAAGTGATATTGTTGGCCCGAGTGATATGATGGATGGTCGTGTTGGTTACATACGTGAAGAGTTGGATGAAGCAGGGTTTTCAAACGTATCTATCATGGCTTACACAGCTAAATATGCAAGTGCATTTTATGGTCCGTTTAGAGATGCGTTGGAAAGCGCGCCTAAGTTTGGCGATAAAAAAACATATCAAATGAATCCGGCAAATAGCAAAGAGGCTTTGTTAGAGGCCGAACTTGATTTTGCAGAAGGCGCTGATTTTTTAATGGTAAAACCTGCGCTATCTTATTTAGATGTGATAAAATTACTGAACGATAATTTTTCTTTACCCATAGCTGCCTATAACGTAAGTGGTGAGTACGCTATGGTAAAAGCTGCAGCAGCAAAGGGTTGGATTGATGGCGATAAAACCCGTGATGAAATTTTATTAAGCATGAAACGTGCCGGAGCAAAAGTTATACTTACTTACTTTGCTAAAGAGTGGGCTTTACAACACAAAAAATAGAACCTACTTTTTAGATTTTTTCTTGGTGTTACTTTTATTACTATTAGGATTACTTTTTATTTGCTGTGTAATAGAATACTTTGCAGCCTTAAGTGTATCTGGTATGGTATAATCAGTATCAAAATAACCTTCTTTTTTAAATCCAATAATATCGCCCGGACGAGCCATTAAAACAAAAAAACCGTTCTCATCAGTTGGTACCGAAAAGAAATAACTATAATCGATGCTATCTGTTTTGGTTACTTTAATAGAGGCTCCTTTAACAGGTTTTAAATCATCTTCGGTAACCAGCACCCCCGATAATTGAACACTTTTTTTAATTGGCTTTGCGTTTTGAGAAAAACTCTGAAAGCCAACCAATACTAATATTACTGCAACAAATGTTTTCATATAAATCAAATATACAAAAAAATATGCGCAAAAGCAATAGTTAGCTTTTTGTACGCAGCATTATTTGTGTAATAATTTTTTTGGTATAATGTGTAAAATCGCCTTGCATCATCCAGTGATAATAAGAAGGTTCTTTTTTAAACACTTCTTCAATAGATTTGTCTTTGTATTTACCAAAATTAAACACCTCTATACCTTTTTCGTTTAACACAATGCGTCCAACTAAATCAACGGCTTTGTTATCGCTTATGTAAGTAGCCATTGTATTTATATTATTATGAATTGGTGTTATCACTTCTCCGCTTTTAGTTTCAATTTGCACGCCTTTATATTTTTCTATCTGCGCTAAAAATACTTGGTAAGTAGCCGTTATATCCGCTAAAGCGCTATGAGCATTTTCTAATTTTTTACCGCAATAAAATTTATACGCTGCACTAAGTGTGCGAGGCTCCATCATATAAAAAATGTGCTGAGCATCAATTAATTTTCGGTTTTTTAAATCGAAATCAAAATCGGCACGCATAAATTCTTCAATCAATAAAGGAATATCAAAACGGGTTGAATTATAACCGCCT
>CAIXZI010000052.1 GCA_903923915.1 uncultured Bacteroidota bacterium | reverse complement strand
ATAGTATTCTTCAAATTCCATTTATGAAAAAAATTGTATCTGTTCTCTTGCTCTTAATTGTAACAACGTACGTTAAGGCACAACAAAGCCTTACACTATATAACATGCAGGCAATACCGCAAGCCATGTATGTTAACCCGGGCATGATGCCTTTAACCAATGTTAACATAGGTTTGCCGGGCATTTCATCAAACTATATAAACTATGGCAACAATGGTTTTGCCTTACATGATTTAATAAAGGCAGATGCCAATGGTGGTATGCTGGTAGACGCTAACAGTTTTCTAGGAAAATTAAAAACCAATAACAACCTTAATATTAACGCTCATATTGATATTTTGAGTTTTGGTTTTAAAGTAAAAAAGAAAAACTATTTTAGTTTTAATTTAACTGAACGTGTTGATGTTAGATTTAGCTTTACAAAAGATTTATTTTCATTTGCCATTAATGGAAACGGTTCGGCAGCTAACTTAAATAGAGATATGCAGTTAAACCCGGGTATAGATGCCTCGCATTTTAGAGAGTGGGGTGTAAACTATACACGCGAGATTAATAAAAAACTTACCATAGGCGGACGATTAAAATACCTAAGTGGTATTGAAAATGTTAACACTGAAAATACCCGTATAACCCTAAATACCAATAGTCAATATTACGCTTTAACCGGGACCGGAAATGTGTTAGTAAACACATCGGGTGTGGATAGTGCGGCCGGTAAAAATACCGCATCTATATTAGGTTTTAATACAGGGCGCAAAAACAGAGGTGCAGCTATAGATGTTGGGGCAAGCTACAAGTTAAATGAAAAATTCTCTTTCTCTGCAAGCATTACCGATTTTGGGTTTATTACATGGAAAGATTATACGGCTAAAATTTCAAGTCATATAAACGGAACGGTTCATTATAATGGCGTTCCGGTTAGTCAGGCCATTAATGATACAACAGGCTTTGGTCAGGCCGCACAAAATTATGGCGACTCCTTAGCTAAGGCCTATAAAATAGATACCGTATATAAAACTTCGTATTCCACTATGCTTACTACTCAATTTCATTTGGGGGCTAACTATTGGTTAAACGAAAAAAACAATGTTGGGCTTGTACTAAATGGTAGATATGCTAATAAGCAATTTAATCCTGCGCTTTGTATTTCTTTTAATAATAGAGTGGGGCGTTGGTTTTCTGCTTCAGTAAGCTACTCTATGTTAAATAGAAGCTATAACAACGTTGGACTTGGCTTAGCCTTTACGGGCCCTGTGCAGTTTTATGTAGTTAGTGATAATATACTTAGTTTTTTAGTGTTTGATAAATATAAATCAGACAACAGTTCGTTTGTAGTGCCTGCCTATAGTCATAATTTAAATGTACGCTTTGGTATAAATATTACGCTTGGCAAAATTCCTAAAGACAAAGATAAAGACGGCGTGCCTGATAAAGTAGATGCTTGTCCTTTAATTGCCGGCCCTGTTGCACTTAAAGGTTGCCCTGATAGAGATGGAGATAGCATACCTGATAAGGATGATAAATGCCCCGATGTTGCAGGTTTAAAAACCTTACAAGGTTGCCCTGATAAAGATGGTGATGGTATTGCCGATGCCGATGATAAATGTCCGGATGATAAAGGTTTGATAGAATTTGCAGGTTGCCCTGATACCGACGGAGATAAAATAATTGATAAAGAAGATGAATGCCCTACCGAAGCAGGGTTAGCTGAATTTATGGGCTGCCCTGATAAAGATATGGATGGCACGCCTGATAAATATGATGCTTGCCCGGATGTGGCAGGGCCAAAAGAATTAAAAGGTTGTCCTGATAAAGATGGCGATACTGTTTTAGATAAAGATGATGCCTGTCCAAGTGTACCTGGTGTTGTTGAAAACAAAGGTTGTCCATGGCCTGATACCGACAACGATGGTGTGCTTGATAAAGATGATGATTGTCCTGCGGTTGCCGGAGTAAAAGAATTGAAAGGCTGCCCTCCTGTTGAAATTAAAGCAGCTGAGAAGAAAATTTTAGAAAAAGCATTTTCAAGTTTGCAATTTGCTACAGGCAATGATGTTATTAAAGCGGTATCGTTTCCATCTTTAAATGAATTAGCTAAACTAATGAAACAACATGCTGATGATTGGACGCTTAAACTATCCGGTCATACAGATAACCAAGGCAAGCCCGAAGCCAATATGTTGCTATCAGAAAAACGAGCTAAATCGGTAAAAAAATACTTAGTAAGCAAAGGTGTAAAAGAAGATAAAATACTTACCGAGTGGTTTGGACAAACACAGCCTATTGAAAGCAATGATAAAGAAGCAGGGCGTCAAAAAAATCGTCGTGTAGAAATGAAAGTGTTGTATAAGTAAAATACATCATTCACATATTTAATACTTAGATATGTGAATGATGTAACTTTTTTCTTAAATTATATAAAACTAAATAGGCACTCACTTCTCATATTTACTAAATAAATTATTCTAGTTGTAAAACGCTACATGTTTGGCAACATTTTTTATTGATTAAAATGAAAAAAATAATATTTGCATCTGTCCTTTTGTTTTTAACGTCCTGTATTGTACAATCACCAAAATATAGCACACTTGAAAAAGTAGTTTCTTTACAGATAGGAATGACTAGGGTAGAGGTAGAGAAAACATTAGGCATTGAGCCATACGACCTTAAATCTTATACTGATACAAGCCAAGTGTTTATTTATGTATATCGTGTAGTGGATAGAAAAACACTTTCTTTTTACACAAAACCCGTAAACGGCAGAAAATCAATAGGTAAATATGTTCAATTAGAAGTTGCTTATTCCATAAAGGATTGTAAGGTAATTAGGATAGAATCGTGTAATATGTGTCCTGATAATTTAATGAATACAAGTAAAGTTGATTTTGATAAAATTATTGTATTTATAACGGTTACACTACCTGTGTTATTAATTTATTTTGGCTTGAAGAAGTAAGAAAAATAGTTCATTTACAGTATTTGCTTTTTAAATCATATACTTCCATATGGCCTAACTTACTACATAAAAAAGTTGCATTATTCACATATTTAAAATATTCTTATTCTGTTTTTAACGTACTTTTAAAGCCGGTTAAACATGAAAAATCGTTTTATTATTATTTTTTCTTCCATTGTTTTAGGCGCTGCTTTTGTGCAGGCTCAAAATGTATTTATATTTCCCTTAAAAGGTAAAATTGCCTTAAACGGCAATTATGGTGAGGTTCGTCCCAATCATTTTCATGCAGGCATAGATTTTAAAACCCATTATGTAAATCATTTGCCTATTTACGCAGTGGCTGATGGCTATGTTTCTCGTATAAAAATTTCTACCACAGGCTATGGTAAAGTTTTATATGTAACGCACCCAAATGGTTTAGTTAGTGTGTACGGACATGAATATGTTTTTGCTGATAAAATAAAACAGTATGTAGAAAACGCACAAGAAATTGCCGAAGTTTTTGAAATAGAGCTATTTCCTAAGTTAACTGATTTATCTGTAAAACAAGGCGATGTAATTGGTTATACAGGTAATACAGGCAGTAGCGAAGGGCCGCATTTGCATTTTGAAATACGTGATGAAAAAACAGAAGCTCCTTTAAATCCTTTACGCTATTTGAAAATTGAAGACGAAGTTGCGCCAAAAATACAGCGCGTGGCTTTGTATAGTTTTTATAAACTAGAAAAACTGTTTATTCCATCAAAAAAAATAGATACACTTATATTGCCGCAAGCAACCGGGTTTGGTATAGAATGTTTTGATTAT